>JBLHKE010000299.1:0-8876 GCA_047619485.1 Verrucomicrobiales bacterium
ATAAAATCCCCGCTGTCTTCGTTGCTAAAGCGCCCACTATCACCAGATAGCTTAGCGTTTATCGCCTCGCCAGCGGGAATTTTCTCTGCGCCCCATTTCCACAGCAGGTTTCCGGAGGTGCCCTTTATTAAAAACCGCACGATGAGAGGCGGTTAGAAAATTCGATCGGAGGATTGAACAGTTGCTGACTTCGCCAAAATTTGGCCGACCACTAGAGATCTACGCAGCCGTGGCCCGTCCGCTCAAAATCTGGCGGAGTAGATGGTCGAGATGGAGGTTTCGAGTGAAGATTGCATCGAGTCGAGGATCTGGGCGACCTTCAGCTGGTTGCGCGCGCGCTCGAGATTGTGCCCCTCGTGTTTGATCCTGTAGTAGGTGTCACCGAGGAGATGATCGGTGAGAAATCGTAGCGCCTGCTCGTAGACGATGACTTTTCCGGCCGACGCCAGCAATGCCAACTCCACCGGCGTGAGGATTTCCCCACAGGCCGACAGGAATCCCTCTGACAAGGATTGGAACACCGTCAGCGAAACGCCGATGCGTCCGGAGTCGGTTTCGTCCTCGGGGGCGATCGCCGCCGCCGTGCGCACGAGGTCGCCGAAATCATGCAGGATGCTACCGGGCATGGTCGTATCGAGATCGACCACGCAGACTGGCTCGCCGGTCTCGGCATCAAACAGGACGTTCTCGATCTTGCTGTCATTGTGCGCGACGCGGCTAGGCACATCGCCCGCCAGTTGGGCATCGGTAATGATCGTCGCCCACGCGGCACCATCCAGCGCAGCATCGATCTCTGCACGGGCGGTGTCCACGCGGTTCGCCAGATCAGCATCGACTGCGGCGAGGAATGCCTTGTAGCGCTTGGCCGTGTTATGAAAATCCGCTATCACCTCGTGTAGCGGAGGCTCGGGGAGGGTGGACAAAATCTGGGAGAATTCGCCAAACGCAAAACCCGTTTGCTGCGCCTGCGCTGGCGAGCTGAGCACCGAGTGAGTCACGGAGTTTTCGATAAGCGGAAACGCGCGCCAGAAGTCCCCGGCGGGATCGCGATGGTAGTCGGCTCCGTCGAGCGTGGGTATTAGACGCAAAGCCTGCCTCCCGGTGCTTACGTAGGCAGGCTCGAGGTGCTCAGTCACCCGCCGGATGTTTTCCATCAGGGAAACAATGTCCGGAAACACACTGCGGTTGATCCTTTGAAAAACGTAGCGCGTGATCTGCCCGCCGCGCTCGCGGACACTACCGAGATACGTGTCGTTGATGTGTCCGATCCCGATGCGCGACAAGTTATCGAGTTCCCCCCCACGGAGATCGAATTGGGCGGGGATTGAAAATAGATCTTCCATCTCAACCCAGTGGCGAAAACGAATGCGTGCGTGTCATCTTGCCATCCAAATCGGTCACATTAAGAACCAGCGGCTTGCCATCAATAAGTCGAGCCTGATGCGCCTTTGATCCTCCGCCGACGACTTGGCCGTAGGGAAATGCAGGATTAGCCTCGATGTAGGCGTCTTGGTGGGTGTGGCCGGCAGCGGTTCGAGCCGCACCAATAACAGATCCTGCGGTGGTGAGTTGGAAAAATTTACGTCGATCCATGGTGGTTCATCCTGATCGGAATCCTTCTACCCGACAACAAAGTTCATTGGAAATGCGATCACATCCCCCGCGTACGCGAACCACTCCCAGCAGATCACAAATCTAGCCCACAATGATTGACCCACCCGTTGGCTCAGCGGATGGTTGCGCCATGCGCGCCACCATTTTCAGCCTACTGAGCGGCCTCTTGCTGCAAGCGATGCCAGCTGCCGAGATCCAACCAGGCAAGCCGTTCGACTACCCCTCAAAGGCATTCTACCCGAAGCGCTGGATCGAGAAAAAACTCACCGCACCGATGTTGCCATGGATCGGCGAAGAGATCGCGTTGGTGACACCGGACAAGGAATACGATTCGGCCGCGATCAGCAACTTCGTTGGCCACCTCGACTCAGGCTGGCGACTCTACGGCGAGTTGATCGGCGAACGACCGCGCATGCTCAAGAATTTCGAGGGCGCACCCACCATCGTCGCCCTGCCGCACAACGGGCTCTCGTGCGGTTACGGCTGCGGCTATGTCGGCGCCAGCGGGATCGAGATGAGCAACTTCGACAAGCACCTCGCCGGCTCTGTCAAAGACCCTCTGAATATCCCCCACGCCTACTTCTATGAGATGGGGCGCAACTACTTCGTGTTCGGTCACCGCCACTCCTGCTTCACCACCGGGTTCGCCGTCTTCATACGTTACGTCTGCACCGACACCCTTAAGTTGAACGATGGCGACAAACTCACCCGGCAGACCATCGATGAGGCGATCGCCCGCTTCGAGAAGAACGAAATGTCCTTCATCGACGCGATGACCAACCACGGCCCCCACGGCGAGAAAGGCAACCGCCTGAAAGATGAGGACGGCAGGGAGATCAGCCCGTCCGACCAGCCAGTCATCTACGCATCGCTGATGCTGCAGCTGCGCAAAGAATTCGGCGCCAACGACTTCTTCGAACGCTTCTACAAGCAACTGCTCGCCTGCCCAGCAATCGAGCCGGTCGACTAGGCCACTGCCCGCAAGCAGTGCCTGACCTGGCTGGCCTGCGTGTCGAGCGCGGCACAGCGCGACCTCACGGGGCGTTTCACGACAGATTGGAAACTCCAGCTGAACCCGAAAATCATCGCCCAGCTCAAGGACATCGACTGAAAAAAGGCCACTGCTGCCGAAGCGCTCGGATCATTGTGAGATTCCGCTGGGATTCCTGCGGATTCTATCGCAACCTCGTAAGGGTAAATTTTTCCATCCAGACAGAACACCACTCATCCAACATGACTGACATACTTTCCAACAACGAACTACCAGCCATCGGCTTCGCTGCCGAACTCTCGGACACCGACCGCCAGTCGATCAGTTCCTTCGGCGAGTTCCTCCCCGTCCACCCTGAAACGACGCTCATCACCGAGGGCGAAGATCAGGAATGCCTCTACCTTGTCGTCTCCGGCCTCCTGCACGCCCACACCTTGACCGACGGGCGCAAGACGCTTCTCGGCCGCCTCGCCGCCGGTGATGTCATCGGCGAGGTCAATATCTTCGATCCGGGCAAGGCGAGCGCATCAGTCGAGGCCCAGGAGTTCTCCCAGGTCTGGAGGATGAGCCGCGCCATGTTCGACGAGATGCTGCGCGATGAGCCTGCCGTCGCCGGTGCCCTGCTGGTCTCGATCAGCACCCAGCTCAGCAAACGCCTCCGCGAGACCAATGAGAAGGTCAACTACGTGAAGAAGGCACTGTTCGACCCAAGCTTCCTTTCCTAACAGGAGGTGATGACCAAGTGACCTTCCTCCCCAGCCTCTGGGTCGCCGCCCCGGGTGCCACCGATCTCCAAAACGGCCTGGTGCTGTTTTTTGCACTGCTGATCGGCCACGCCTTCGCTGACTACCCACTTCAGGGACAGTTCCTCAGCGTCGGAAAAGTTCGCGGCGATGCCCTCGAAAAATTAACCGGCACCAAGTGGCCGCAAGGCGTCTGGCTCTATCTCCTCAGCATGCACTCGCTGGTGCACGCTGGCGCCGTCTGGATGATCACTGCCGACGTCCGCTTCGGGCTCGCCGAGTTCTTCCTCCACTGGATCATCGACTTCGCCAAGGCCGAAGACATGACGAATTTCTACGTCGACCAGGCACTCCACATCGCCTGCAAAATCGTTTTCGTCTACCTGATCATCATGTAGCCGGAAACCCAAGACCTGCCAAGTAGAGCCCATGCCCCGAACACTCTCCATCGCCTTCCTGATCGCGCTGCTTTCCGGTATCTGTGCTGGAGAAGAGCAACGAGTATTCACTGAAAAGGATCGCTCATGGTGGGCGATCCAGCCGATCACTGACCCACCCGCCCCAGGGAACGAGAAAAACCCAATCGACGCCTTCGTCGCGCGCAAGCGTGCGGAGAAAAAACTCACAGCAGCCCCGGCTGCCGGCCCGAACGAATTCATCCGCCGCGCCTACTTCGACCTCCACGGCCTGCCACCGACGCCCGATCAGATCGATGAGTTTGTCGCCGCCTGGGAAAACAGCCCCGACACAGCGATCGCGGCGCTCACCGACGAACTCCTCGCCAGCCCACGCTACGGCGAGCGCTGGGCGCAGCACTGGCTCGACATCGTTCGCTACGCGGAGAGCGACGGCTACCGCGAGGACGCCTTCCGCCCGGGCGCCCACCGCTACCGCGACTACGTCATCCGCGCCTTCAATTCCGACAAACCCTACGACCAGTTCGTGCGCGAGCAGCTCGCCGCCGATGAGATCGCCCCCGATGACCCAGAGATACTCGAGGCCACCGGCTTCCTGCGCCTCGGCGTCTACGAGTGGAACCAGCGCGACGCCGAAGGCCAGCGCGAGATCATGCTCAACGAGATCACCGACCTCACCGGCGAGGTATTCCTCGGCGTCGGCATCGGTTGCGCAAGGTGTCATGATCACAAGTTCGACCCCATCTTGCAGCGCGACTACTTCGCCCTCCAGGCCTTCCTCTCAGCCACCACCTGGCCAGACGACCACAAGCTCGGCACGCCCGATCAGCTGAAGCAGTACGAGACGTGGCAGCAGAAGACCGCCACCTTCCGCACCGAACTCGACTTGCTTCTTTTCTCTGCCCGCCGTGAAGCACGCAACAAACACGTCCAGACCTTCCCGCCCGAAGTGCAAGAGATGTATTGGAAACCCAGCGCCACCCGCTCCTCCTACGAACACCAGATCGCCCTACTGGTGCAGCGCCAAGTAGACCGCGAGGAAGCCAAGGTCGATCCCGGAAAAGCACTCGCCAAGGACAAGATAAAACTCGCTCGCTACCAGGAGCTCAGCGCCCAGCTAGCCGAGCAAGAAACCCAGCAAGCGAAGCGCCCCAACGCGTTTATTTCCACCGACACCGGCGCCCAGCCCGCCAAAACCCACATGGGACAGGGCGAAGAAAGGACCGCAGTCGAGCCAGCCTACCTCACCCTACTCGAGGCGGAGAGCCCGCAGATCACCCCGACCGCGAACACCACCGGCCGCCGCCGCGCGCTTGCCGATTGGATCGCCAGCAAGCGCAATCCACTCGCCGCCCGCGTCATCGTCAACCGCATCTGGCAGTACCACTTCGGCACTGGACTGGCTGCCTCCCCCAACGACTTCGGCACCCTTGGCGCACCGCCATCGCACCCCGAACTACTCGACTGGCTCACTACGCGCTTCATCGAGGGCGGCTGGAAAATCAAACCGCTGCACCGCCTCATGATGAGCAGCCGCACCTACCGCATGACCGCTCGCCACGAACCCGGGCAGCACGAGAGCATCACCGACCCCGACAACCGCCTCCTGTGGCGCTTCCCCCCACAACGGCTCAGCGCCGAGCAAGTGCGCGACGCCATGCTCACCATCTCCGGCGAGATCCAACACCGTGACCACGGCGGTCCATCAGCCTCTGGAGACTCCCCCGTCCGCAGCCTCTACGTAAAGAAAGAGCGCAACACCCCCGAGCCATTCCTACACAGTTTCGATGCCCCGACCGGATTCGATTCAGCCCCGGAACGCCAGACGACTACCACACCCACGCAGGCGCTACTCCTCACCAACAACGACTGGCCGATGGCACGCGCCCGCGCTTTCGCCAAGCGACTGCTCGGGAAAGAATCGCAAGTCGGCGCCGCAGAGATCGCCCGCGCCTACCAGCTCGCTTGGGGGCGTGAAGCCAGCCGCGACGAGATCGCCTCAGCGGTAGTTTTCATCCAAGAACAAGCTGCCGAGCTGCGCGAGAAATCACCCCCACTCGCCCCAGCGGTCAAATTCCCCAACGAGACTGGCCTGCGCCCGATCGCACAAAATTTCTCTACCATCAGCGATCCCCGCGGCAGGCTTGGCGAGAAGGCCCTCTGGCTGCAGCCCGGCAGCCGCTTCGAGCAACTCCACCTGGAAGGCGCCGCGCCCGAGGGGGAAACCTTTACCATCGAAGCCATCGCCCAGCTCGACGCCATCTACAAAGACGCCAGCGTCAACACCCTCATCTCCCGCTGGGACGGCGATCACAACAGCCCCGGCTGGGCACTCGGCGTCACCAGCGCGAAGTCACGCTACAAGCCACGCAACTTAATCGTGCAGCTCATCGGCCACAACCCTGGCGGCGACACCGAATACGAAGTCGTCGCCAGCGACCTCCACGTCCCACTCGGCAAACCGTTCCAGCTCGCAGTCACCATCGCCCCGAAAAAAATCACCTTCACCCTCGACGGCCAGACCGCCGAGGTCGAACACCACCTAATCGACACCTTCCAGAACCCGACCACCCGCCTGATCATCGGCGGTCGCGACCAGAAAAAGATCGGCCACCTCTGGGACGGCCAGCTAGCCCGCCTTCAGTCCCCCGGAAAAACCCTAACATTTCAACAGAACAAACTCCCTCCAGACACGACCTGGCTGAAAAAATCGCACCCACAACCGAAGCAAACCGACCCCAGCCAAGAAGCCCTCGCCGATTTTTGCCACGCCCTACTAAGCTCTAACGAATTTCTCTACCTCCACTAGGACGGGAGCGCAGGCTTCCAGCCCGCTCCATCGTACTGATAAAAAACATGCCCTGCAACCAGATCATCCCCCCGACCTCCCGCCGGCAGTTCCTCCACTCCGCCGGAGCCGGTTTCGGTGCCGTCGCGCTCTCCGCCCTCACAGGGGAAAACCTCATCGGTGCCACCGACAACCCGACTGCCGCCAAGATCCCCCACGCCATCGGTCGCGCCAAGAACGTCATCTTCCTCTTTATGGAAGGCGGCCCCTCGCACCTCGACCTGTTCGATCCCAAACCGCTCCTCAACCAGCTCGCCGGCCAAACCCTCCCCGACTCCTTCGTCCGCCCCGTCACCGCCATGGGTGAAGTCGGTTCGCCCCTATTAGAATCCAAACGCAAGTGGGCACAGCACGGCCAGTCCGGCCTGTGGATCTCCGACTGGCTGCCGAACCATGCCAAGATCGCCGACGAGCTCTGCGTGATCCGCTCCTGCGTCTCCGACGGCATCAACCATGCAGGCGGCGTCTGCCAGATGAACACCGGCTCCGTCTTTGGTGGCCGCCCCTCGCTTGGCGCCTGGGTCAACTACGGCCTCGGCACGCAGAACCACAGCCTGCCCGGCTTCGTCGTGATCAAAGACAGCAACACCATGGTCGTCAATGGCGCGCGTGCCTGGGGCAACGGGTTCATGCCCGCCAGCTACCAGGGCACGCTATTCGAGAACGGCAGCACCCCCATCGCCAACCTCAAACGCCCAAAATCGACCACCGCCTCGCTGCAGAACCGCAAGCTCAACTTCCTCGACAAACTCAACCAGCAGCACTTCCAAGACCGCCAGTCCAACAGCGAACTCGAAGCCCGCATCAAGAGCTACGAACTCGCCTACCGCATGCAGTCCGAAGCTCCCGAGGCCGTCGATCTCGACAGCGAACCCGAACCGATCAAAGACCTCTACGGCATCGGCGAGGATCACACCCGCGTGTTCGGTCGCCAGTGCCTAATGGCGCGCCGCCTGGTCGAGCGCGGCGTGCGCTTCGTCCAGCTCTACCACGGTGCCGGCAGCAAATGGGACAGCCACACCGGCATGGAGAAAAACCACAGCCGCCTGTGCGCCAACGTCGACCAACCGATCGTCGGCCTCATCACGGATCTCAAACAGCGCGGCCTGCTAGACGAGACGCTCGTCATCTGGGGTGGTGAGTTCGGCCGCACTCCGATGAGCGAAAAAGGCGACGGCCGCGACCACAACCCAACCGGCTTCACCATGTGGATGGCCGGCGGCGGAGTGAAGGGCGGCCAGACCATCGGCGCCACTGACGAGCTCGGCCTGCACGCCGTCGAAGACAAACTCCACGTCCACGACCTCCACGCCACCATCCTACGCCTGCTAGGTCTAGACCACACCAGAGTTGTCTACATGCACAAAGGCCGGCCAGAGCGTGTCGATCTCAACGAAGGGCACGCCTCAAAAAAGATCATCCCATCGTAGCCAGGATGCCGGAGGAGGTCGCAATCCATCGCGCAAAATCCGTCGGTGGGGTGATCGTCCAAGACGGGCTGACATTCTGCGTCGCACGTCTCGACGGTCGCACCCTCGCCTTGCCTCCCGTGCGCTTTTCTCAGTCCGGTGTGCCCCATTACGATCTGGAAAAAACAACTCTCCTCGCCGAGGGAGTGCAGCCCCCAGCCTCTTCCGGCGGCGACCAAGTCTTGCTCTCCAAGGACGGGGACGCAGTGGTCACACTTGATATCGAATCTTGAGGGTCTATCCATCGGCGAGGAGAATTTCTGGCCAACCCTAACACATAGCTCAAACGGAAAAGTCTATCTCGTCGACGGTAACCGCTCGGCAATCATCCGCCTCGAGGGATTCGATTCACTCCGCCCGATCCCACCATCGGAACTCGTCCTGACGCCAGCACTTCTAGAAGAATGTAGCATCTGGGCGCTGGAGCTCGAGGCCGATCGGCAGCGATCCACCGGCGGCGACGTCGTGGAGATCGCCACTGGCCGCAAGCACTCGATCGATGGCGACCTTGCCGAATGGAAAAATGCCCAGTGGCCGATGATCGACCAGCGCGGCGTGCGCGCCTACTTCAACGCGGACTCGAAACCCCACGACGTGCGCGCTGCCATCGCTGTCTCTGCCGAACGGCTTTTCGCCGCCTGGAAAACTGGCGATGTGGACCTGCTCGCCAACAGCAACGAGATGCCGCTCGCCCCTTTCAAAACCGGAGGAGCGCTCGATCTTCGGCTCTGCTGCCACCATCGGCTGCTCCACGCCCCCCCGCCCACTGGCCGGCTCGCGCCCCCACCCCCTCAG
>JBLHKE010000300.1:0-8862 GCA_047619485.1 Verrucomicrobiales bacterium
CGTACGTTTCGTGCAGGTCTGGTCTGGTTGCGATAACAATTTCCCTCGCCGCAACTGGGACAGCCACGAGGATATCGAGCGTGACCACGGCCCGCTATCGAACGGGATGGCGATCGGCGCCTCGGCATTGATCAAGGATCTCAAGCAACGCGGGATGCTCGACGATACGATCATCCTGTGGACGACCGAGTTCGGCCGCATGCCGTCGACCCAGGGCAGTAAGGGTCGCGATCACAACCCCTTCGTATTCACCAACTGGCTCGCCGGCGGCGGGATCAAAGGCGGCGTCACCCACGGCGAGAGCGACCAGTGGGGCTACAAACCGCTCGATCGTGACAATCCGACCGAGGTCTACGATATCCACGCAACAGTGCTGCACCTGCTCGGCATCGATCACGAGCGCCTCACTTTCCGCAAAGACAGTATCGACCGGCGCCTGACCAACGTACACGGCAGGCTGATTCCGGAGATCATCGCCTAGCGCGGGCGTGATTGGGACGGTGATGATCACGCCTCCCATGCCCCTGCGAACGGTGCTCATACCGCCCGCCATCAATCCAACTGAATAGCTATCCAGGTCGATGTCGGCGGCTCAATCCCGTAGTGTCCGGAAACTCGAATCGTCGATATTTCATGCGGCATCCCGGTAGTAGTAGCGCAGCTGTCCTCCAAGCCTTTGCCGACACAACACCTCCCCTTTCCCATCCGAGCTGAAGTCCGGCTCGATGATCTTGTTGCCCAAGCCCTGGTGGTTCCGCTCTCTGTGGTAGTGCGCGCAGAACTGAGCGGTCGCTCTACGCAGAGATCCCTCACCAATCAGGATCATCCGATCCAGACACTCCGACTTGATCGAACTTACAAACCTCTCCGCAAATGCGTTCAAATTGGGAGAGCGTGGCGGCAGGCGCACCGACTTTACTCCGGCACTTTCGAGGATCGATAGGAACTCTTTTGTGAACAGCGTCGACCGGTCGTGGATCAGGTATCGTTACCCGCAGAGGTAGCCGTCCACACAGTCGGTGAGATTTCGCCCGACCTGCTTCATCCACACGCCGTCCGGCTCGGGGACGATACCGGCGATGTGCACCTTCCGGGTAGAGAGCTGGATCACGAACAGCACGTGGTAGCGCACCTACCCACGCAACGTCCACACTTCCACGGTGAAGAAGTCGGTCGCGCCCATCACGTCCCAGTGCATCTTGAGGAACTCCGCCCAGGCCGCCCAGGTCGTCTTGCACTCGCGCTCCGGAGCCGACACGAATCGTCTCCAGCACACCGGAAGTGCCGCGCCACTCGACCTCCTTTCCCGGCCGTCCGGCCTTCACGAAGATGCCAGCCGTGCCATCGTGGATGGTGAACACCGCTCTTTTGCGCACTCCATCGGGCCAGATGGTCACAACCCCTCTGACCCGGAATGGCGCCAGCCCGGCGATCTCCTCCGGCGGGACCACGCACAGGTCCGCGACGCGGGCGAGCGGCACCGGACTCTCTGCCTACGCCTGGACCACCGGCTGTACCAGTAACACTAGAGTGGCGAGGACGATGGAACGAAGCTGCGGCATGATGTAGTCGAAGTCTGACCGCTACCGGCATCGGGAAGCAAGGCCGGATTGGTGGTCCCGGGAATGTGACGAATTGCGGTGCGTTGCAGGCATGGGCTCCTCCTAGGAGCCAGCCTCCTTTGCCTCGGTCTTCGTTCCCTCGGAGATGACGGGGGGGCTGCCCAGGGGACTGCGGAGCGAAGTCGACTCGGCATCGAGCAGTCTCTGGTAGCGAGCAACGACATTTTTGTCGGCAACTCTGGGAAGATTGGCGGCCAGAGCAATGTTGTCGACGGCACGCAAGAAGCGCTGGTGCCAGGCCCATTTCTTGTCGAGTTCAAACCGCTTGTCCTCGATCTCCTTGTGATCCTTGAAAAGCTTCGTGAGGTCCTTGAACTTCTCGTGAGACTCAGCGGCCTTGACGAATTCTCCTGCATCACTGGTCAGCAGGCGGACGGCTCCGGGCGATAGGGTGTTCGAGAGATCGGGCCAGCGGTTGCGGAGATCCGTTCGTAATGCTTTCTTGGCCGACTCGTATTGTTTCTTGAGATCCTTCTCCTTGTTGGCCAGATCCTTGCGTTCTTTCTCGATGGCGGTTGCCGCTTCTTCGGCTTTCTTGATGCGCCCGTTCCCCTTGAGACCGAGTTGCCCGGTAAGTCCTTCCAGGGTTGCCAGTTCCACGGGCCGCGCCAGACTCAGGAGCTTGAAATAGGGCGTCTGGCGTGAGAGGAGGTGCTTCTCATTCTCCCTCTCTTCGCTCAGGGCTTTCGCTTTCGCTTTAGCTTTGGCATTAGCTTTCGCCTTGTCGTCGTCCTCGACCTTTTCTTTGTCCGTATCCTTTGCTTGATCCTCCGGCTTTTCTTTTTCTTTGCTCTTGGAATCTTCGGCTTTCTTCGCTGGCTTCTGCAATCGGCTGTGAGCCCGCAGGTAGGCATCGCTTGTCTTTACGGGAACATCGAGATTCTTGGAGACAAGCACCGCAAAGGCGTGGGCCTCTTCGAAGGAAACCTCGCCGCTGCCGTCGTAGTCGGCCGACTCCACGCTCTTGTCGATGCGAGACTTGCCGCGAAGAGCCGCCCAGAAGTGACTGCTGTACTCGTCGTAATTTTCTTCGTTAATGTCGGGAGTGCATCCCGCAGCGACCCGGTTGTGCACGGTTGAGTAGAATCCACAGATGTCGCGCTCTGAGTCCCCCTTCTTGGCGTTGTTCTCATTGAAGATCAAATGGGAGAACCCGCCAGAGTAGCACTGGACCATGACCGTGAAAACGCTGACTCCTTCAGGAAGGGTCTTGATATGTCCGGCGAGGGTGGCTGCGTCGATCGACGTCCCGTTCCACATGAAGAGCTTGGTGTTGTGGGGATTATCCTTCTGTCTACCTGGTCCTCCGTGAGCAGTGACGTAGAGGATGAGCCTGTCGCCCGGCTTGAGCTGAGACCCTGTTTCTTTGAACCACTTCTCGATGTTCCCCGGACTGGATGCTCCATTCACCTTGCCGAGCTCGGCGTTGCGGTACTTCAGCTCGAGATAGTCCTCGCGGCCAAAGAGCATGGCTGCGATCCGGTTGGCCTTGGGAACATCGCTTTTCTCGGGCACATACTGAAGATCGGCATTCTCGGAATTTCCGTCGGCAAAGAAGATGTCGCGGGCTGTTGCCTGTGGCAGTTGTTCACCGAGGAGCTTTCGGAAAAACACCACGTTGCGCTCGAGTGAAATCTGATTTCCCGATGGCGAGTAACCACCGCCGATGGTGAGGACATGGTCTTTGGCAATGGTGGCTGCGACCATGGTGAAGAGGAGTCCCGCTGTGAGAGCGGTCAGGAGCAGGTTCGGAAAGAAGGCGGTGTGTGGCTTCATGAGTTTCATACTGTGATTGCTAGAAGGTTGCCTGGATCACGAGACGGAGGAACTGCCTGCCGGGGCCAAGGTTGATGGAGGCGGTGCGCAGGCCGTCGGCGTCCGGAGCGCCCGTGGTCACTCCTGTTGTCGTCCAGGTTTGAAAATCGGTGCTGGTCTCGACCCGGTAGGTGATGTCGCCGCGGCCGCCGAAAAAGGTGATGCTGAGATTGACGGAGTCGAGTTCAGGTTTGGGCAACCCGGGGCCGGGGTTCATTCGGGGATTGAGATTGAGGGCGTAGGCGGTGAGCAGATTGACTCCGTCCCCATTGGGGTCGTCGTTGAGGTTGGTGTCCATGGGGTAACCGTTGTTGAGAAGCCAGATCTCGGGCTCGGTCGGGGTCGGGGTGAGCGCTTTGGAGGGGAAGTCCAGCCAGGTCGGTTCGGTGAAGCCGGAGCTGCTTGGAATGAAGCGGAGCTCGAAGTCCGCGGCCGCGTCTTCGAACACTCTAACGCCGAAGGTGGAGGGGGCGTCGCCGAGGAAAAGGGCGGTACTGAGGCTGCCGCAGCGCCTGAAGGCGAAGTTTTCTATGGTGGAGACACCGGCGGGGATGACCACGGAGAATAGCGAGTCGCAGCCGTCGAACGCGGAATTCTCGATGGCGACGACTCCGTCGGGGATGGTGATGGAAGACAGGGATTCGCAGCCACCAAAGGTGCCGCTGCCGATGACGGTGATGTTCGGGCCGAGGGAAACGGAGGTGAGGCTGGTGCAATCGCTGAAGGTGTTGGGGCCAAGCGAAGTCATTCCGCTGCCGACGCTCGCTGAGGTGATGGAGGTGCAGCGGTAGAAGGCGAGGTTTTCAATCGAAGTGACGCTGTCCGGAATCTCAACGGAGGTCAGGCTGGAGCATTCCGCGAAAGCCGAGGGGCCGATGGAGGTCAGGCCGCTGCCGAGGGCGAGGGAAGTTAGGCTGGAGCAGTCGCGAAAGGCGCGATCTGTGATGGAGGTGACGCTGTCTGGAACGACGAGGCTTTCGATTCGGAAGCATCTGAAAAAGGCGAGCGCGCCGATGGTCTCCACCTTGTTGCCGATGGTCACGGAAGTCAGGCCATTGCTCTGATAAAAAGCAGAGTCACCGATGGTGATCACGCTGTCCGGGATGACGATCGACTCAAGGCTGAAGCAAACGGCGAAGCACGCTTCCCCGAGAACGGTCACGGTGTCCGGAATGCTCACGGATGTGATGCCGCTTCCCTGAAAAGCGCCTTGGCGGGTCATTCCTGCTCCAGTCCCTTCGATTGCGGTGACCGGTTTTCCTTCGATCTCCGATGGGATGTCCACGTGGCCGGTTCCTTCGTCCTGGTAGGCGTTGATCTCGATCGTGTTGCCGACGACTTCATAAGTGAAGAGGCCGAATTGCCCGGCCCGTGTGCTCGTTGTGATAAGGCAGATCAGGGCAAGTGGGATCCAGATTTTCGGTGTGTGCATTTGCGGTTATCCGGTTCGGTGAGAATTGTGGTTGGGCTTGTCGCAGGAAAAAGAGATCTCTCCATATACACACACCGCAAGCCCCTTTCCCAAAGTCTCTTGGCCAAGGCTTGGCCAGGTTTTCGTGATGCCTTGGGTTAGTATCTCTATCCCACGGAGTTTGAAAATAAACACCAATAATTAATAACTAGCCCCAGCTCAGGGGATCTCCCGCAGGCGATAGTAGGCCTTGGGCGGTGCTTCTCCGAGACGGGTGACGATATTGTCAGTGGCAGTGCCGGTGCCGGAGAGGGAGTCGTCAATATCTTCGTCCCAGATACTAAGATCAGGGCTGTAATCGAGGGCGTAGACCACGCCAGGGGCACCTTCATAATCGACCTCCACGGTCACGCCGTCGAAACGGATCGCTGTAATCCTGGCCTCTTCAGCTGGCGGACTGATGTGGTCGCCGTTCAAAACAAATGCAATGTCGTCAAAGCCCAGCCCGTATGGTGCAATAAGTCGGCCGAACCCTAAAACACCTATGTTCCAGCACGAACCGACAGGTTCAGGCTGTCGATCTCAACCGATCTCACGAAGGGATTCTTCCGGGCTTTCCTGCCCCTTCCTTGCGCTTCGGGGCGCAAATACCGCGACTCCCACAGAGAGCAAGGGGCTAGCCGGGAAGACCTTCCGACCGTCATGCTGCCGATAGCCCAATCGTGAATCCGTATTTGCAGGGATTGACGATTGGCAGCCAAAAGCATGAATCGCGGAAACGCCTCCGAACTCAACGGGTTGCGCCTTCTCACTGGCCGGTACCGGCACCCTCGGAAGGGCGAAAAGCGCGACCCACGATCTCCTTCAGATGCCCATAGCGGATCAGCTTGGCCTTGCCCGCCAGCCGCCGCCTCTGTTCATCCGTGAATTTTGGCCGACCGCTCCCCTGCTGCTCTTTCAACACCCTGACCTCCTCCTGCAGGTATTCGATCACGTGCTGCTGCTGGCAGTTCATCCAGCCCGCGACCGACACCAGGATGAGTTTGAATGCGTCCATCGGTGCACTATCGCAGCTTCACGCTGGCGGAACACGCTCCCAAATGCGGTTTTTGGCGTGCCCTCAACCGCTTGAACTTCAGCGATTTATGTTGTAACCGAATTTCCGGACACTACGGGGTGACAAAAGTAGGACGCTCGGCGCTGGTATTCGGCATAGCCGACGATGCTCACCGATTTCGCCGCAGGCGTCAAGGAAGAGGCAGTTCTCCCTCAATTGGCTGAGCCAGCCGACTACCGCAGGTCACGAAACGTTCCGTCAACCCCGACGACTTTGATAAGCGGCTTCGCGAATCCAAACGAAATGTAGATCTGACGAATGTTCAGCGCTTCTAGTTCCTGCACCACCGCCGCAGAGATGCCCTCCTCCAAGCGCGGTTCAAACATGAACTCCTCGGTGAAATTGTGATGTCCGGGCAAGTAGGTCTGTGAGAAATAGCCGCTCAGGCTGATCGGCTGAGCCGTCAGTCCGGAGATCACAGTGGTGTCCCACTTCTCAAGCTTTGCTGTGTAGCCTGCGGTCGGCCCGGTTGGATTCGGCGGCCAATAGAAGTCGATATCGATTTGCGCGCCTGCGCCCGAGGCGACGGCGCTGCGCGTCTGAGGCAGGCTGCCCTCTGTGAGCGGATCATCGATGCTGCCTGGTTCCAGTCGAACCACGTCCTGCGTGACCGTTGTCGGACCTTGGATCCCGGGCAATGGGTTTTCGTAGTTCGCCCACAAGTGGATGGAGAAATCCTCCATGGTGCGCACCGGGCTCGACCCGTAGACGCGCTCTTGTGGCAGGCGGATCTCCAACTCGTAATCAGTCGCGCCACCTTGGGAGGGCAAGGTCCACCCATCTTTCACCTCGGTCGCAGACCCGGAATGCTGCGGGTTCGGCCAAGTTGTGGGCGAACCTCTACGGGTGATCACACTCCCGTCCGGCGCCGACTCCCATTCGATCGATGTGATGAACGAGTCCCCCAGGCCGGGCTTGTCCAGCCAGCGGTTGTCGGTGCGAAATAGCAGCTTTGCTTTGAGTCGGTGATTCGCAAAAATCGTTCCGAACTCGCCCTGGAAAACTTTGAACTGCAGGGGCGCGTCGAACAGCGCGATCGCTGGCGCCTCGGCGAGCATCGGGTCTGGCACTTCGCGGATCTGTTTGATGACGAGGCTGTTGTCGGTGAGTTTCTTGAACTCGAATTCGAGCAGCGGCTGCACCTTCTCCGGGAAATGCGCCTCGTAGGCCTCGGACAGATCGAAAAACATCTCATTGAAGGCGCGATAATCGTCCTCCCAATCCATCACGTAATCCTGACCGAGCAACAGTAGCGACGAGCGCTGATTGTGGCGCAAGCTCACGCTCTTGAAGTTGCCGCGCCACGCGTTGATTTCGGCGATCTCTGGGAGGCTGCCGCCGTCGGGATTGGTCACTGAGATGGCGCCGATCTGGCTGACCATCTGCGTTTCCAGATTGCGCGAAAAGTTGCTCGACCCGTGCGATGTTGCCACGCCATTGGCCGCCTCGATCTCATCCGGGAAAGAGGGATGCACGAGGATCGCCATGCCGACCTCGCTCTCATCGACGCCACGCCGTAAGCGCTCGAGGAAGGCGTTGGTGTTGTAGAAGCTGGCGTACACTTTGCGCATCGCCCGGAATACACCGCGCTCTTTTGACTTCGACGGATCACAATGCGAGGGACCGACATCATCACCGTCGGTGTCATCGAGCACGCACCCGCTGAAGCTGTCGTAGAGCCCGGCGCTGACGAAGGCATCGCTATCCTCGGCATTGGTGCTGCTGCGGAAGCGCAATTTCTGAGCGGGGTCGAAGTCACCCAGGGCAGCGAGGATCGCCGGCTTCTGGGTCGCGGAGAAATCCGCGCCATCTTTGATGATTTCGCGGATCCCGGCGAGCGCCGGTTCGAGTGCGACCAGATCTGGTGGCCAAGCGACGCCGCTGAGGCGCAAATTAATTTCGTCTCGCAAGGGACGATTCGCAGGCGCTATCGCCTGGTCTAGATAGGCATCCCACAGGTCGAAAGTGAACGCCATCGCGTCTGGTGAGTTGTTTGGAATGATGCGCCGCAAGAATCCAAAATTGGCAGCCTTGCCACCGACGAACTGGATATCGGCAGGAACGATTGGAGTGAGGTTGGTGATTGCGATCGATCCCTTCGTCGCGGTCGGCGTAAGGTCGAGCGGCGGGGGCACTTTAAGATCGAGCAGCTCGCCGATCAGCGATTGCTGAACGGAGCCGGCATCGATGAGGCGGATGTCGCAGGAAAAATCTCCCTCGGCGCGCAAGACGATCTGGCGTCCGACGAACGAGAGCGCTTGCGCGCGCTGCGCCTCATCGGCCAAGTAGACAAACGGAACACCGAACGATTGCGCCAGAATCGCAACGTGTGAATTGGGCGGCGCCGGCGCGGTGGTGATGATCCCGGCGACGAACGGAACCTCCGCCGGAACACCATCGGTCATCAGGATGTCGGTCGGCAGCAGCTCTCCCGATTGGTAGGCGGCAGCGATCTGATCGCCGGGCACGAACACCAGCCGCCCGAGCGCCCAGCCCTGCGTGTAGCAACCGTCGGTGACAACCCAACGGTCGATCGCGCTGAGTTCGATGCCGTGCGATTCGAAATAGTCACGCTGATCCTCAGCGGTCGCCGTTTGCTCAAAGGTTGGCATGTAAAATCCCCGGGCGTCTTCGGGGAGGCCGATGCTGCTCTCCACCGTCTGATAGAGGAAGCGCAGCGTCTCGCGCGGATAGGGATCTTGCCCGACAAACTGGACACCAAACTCGTTTTTGGATGGTGCCCATAGAACTGCGCCGAGGATAACCTCCTGATCACCTGGGAACAGGCTCAGCTCATTGAACTCTTCAAGGCTCATGCCGAGGAAGGGGCTCAATCGCTCGACCGCGAACTGGTAGTGAAACGGGTATGGCCCGCTGTCCTGAAAGATGACCCGTGG
>JBLHKE010000301.1:0-8835 GCA_047619485.1 Verrucomicrobiales bacterium
GAAGGAAGTTAATACCAGTCAGTTCGAATTAGGCACTACAAACCAGTTTGTGGAAAAGATATCGTTGATTATCAACTGGTTATGAGATTTACGACGACGAAAAACATCAAAATAACTCAATTTCAGTCCGTAAATAAGAAACTTGGGCTAACCGTGACAGGTCACAACCTCGTCGATGTTTGTCACCTGCTGTAATTGAAGTCCCAGTATGGTGCATTTAATCAGCCGGGGTCTCACGCGGCCTCGCGATGGTAGTAGTTTAGCAGCCCGCCGACGCGTCTGCGCCTCCGCACGCCGGCGTCCGACTTCGGTGGTGGTGGTGGTGGTGGTGGTGGTTCTGATAGCTAGCGCACCTCGGTGAAGCTGATTCACTTGCTGCCAAGCTGTTCCCGGAGCACCCAGTTCTCTTCTCTCAAGTAATCGATCGCGTCCTCCTGCTGGCGATTGAGCCAACCCGCGGTGGTCAGGATAAGGAACTGTAGAGCTTGGGACATCCGGCGAGCCTACCTGATACGCCGCGACCGGAGAAGGCCTGGTTCCAAGGGGGCTTCTTCGGCTGATTAATTACACCATACGGGGTTGATATCTTTTACATCCGATTAACAGCTCAGCCCCGAAACTTTCCTCAATCAACACTTCCAAACTCAGAAACCACACCTAAACTAACAGAGCGATCTGTCCGTTCCATCTGTCCGTTCCGTGTCCACTTTATTGTGGGAACTCCAAACTGCGGCATAAATCCACTAGCCACCTCTTTGCTCGTCTTGTGCGCTAGCAACTTGAATCCTCCTTATTTAAATTTTGCACCATCAACTGAAATTTCGTCCCAAGCAGAAATGGTCACGATCACTACTGCCGTCTTGGATTATTCGAAGCATTGTTACGCTTACGATGCCCACTTGGATTGCTATGGTGGCCTCAGGCCAGACCCCGGTCGTTACGAATAACGCGCCGGCAGAAGTGTTTGGGGGTGAGCAATTCTGCTTTGATCTGACCCTTTCAAATTCAGGTTCTCCTGGCTACAGCCCTTACATCCGTTTCATTATTCCGCCAGAAGTCACCGTTGATTCGGCGACGTGTCTGGGAATGGCGATCTCAGTCACCACTGTGGGCACCTTCCCTGCTGCCCCTGGCAATCAATTGACAGATCCACTCACGGGAACAGCGGTCACTGGCACTTCAGGCGAAACTTTTGTGCTTTTTCAGCTTCTGGAAGGAGCCCTTGTGGCGGGCGGGCCGGACACCGTTATCGAAGTCTGTGCTTCCATCGCCAGCTTTACGGGAATTGGGAGGGCGCTGGACCTTAAAACCGAGCCTGTTTATCAGTTGGGCGATACCCCAACGGGCAGCAACGGCCCAATCGTTGGCTCGCGTGCGACGAGCACGGTGATCCCCACAGTGATGACATTCGCCTCGGCTAACGACGCGCCCGAGGGCGAAACCCCACCCGGAGCCAGTTTTCAGACAACGTTTTCGTCCACGATAGACGTTGCCACAGGCTATACGGTTCACGATTTGGTGTTCGAAGAAACCCTTCATCCTGACCTCCAATTTGTCGGCCCGGTGATGATCACGGGTGGCACGGGTGGCCAAGTGACAATGACACCATCGACGTCTTCCCCGGGAGGGCTTCTCCAGGTTCATTTCACTAACGCCACCGGAATGGCGTCAGCAGCCGACGTTACGATCTCCTATCCCGCCTATGTCACCGACGTGCTCGATGAGACGAACACGGGCTCTGTATACCTCATGAATACGCTCACCCTTGACGCAGAGTACCCTGACGATAATGCCCTTGTCCAACACCACGCCACCTCGGCCGTAACGGCTAAACATTTGGTCATCAGAAAAGGAGGATCGCCGGGATCCGCCGTGCCGGATGATACGATCACCTTTCAGCTTCAGTATGGGACAAGCGATTACGGTACGGTGTCGTCGCTCGAAATTGAGGACACGCTCCCAGACGGCCTCACGTTTGCCTCTCACCAAAGCGCGAACATCAACGGTTCCTCGGTTATTGCTCCCGCGACCACCCTGAATGGCGACGGAACGACCGATATCTCCTACGATGTCACGGCAGTTACCGGAAACCTTCCGCCGGGCTCAACGGGAACCCTCGTTTACTCTGCTACGATCGATCAAGATTATAACCTCGGCGATCCGCTCCTAGCATCAGACGTTCTGACCAATCACGTCTCCGCGACCTATGATCTGACGGCAGGGACAAACGATGGAAGTGACGAAAGTGCGGCCGTGGTCAGCATAACGCCTGTTTCCCATTCAAAGACTATCATCAACCCGATAGCCCAGTATTACCCGGGCGACGTGGTTACCTTCAGACTGTCGATGAGCATCCCGTCTGGCGACACATCGAGCATCGTGTTCGAAGACTTCCTTCCCCTGCCTGTATTCGACGTGACAACGGTCAACACCACTTTTCCAGGAGGCGATATCCGTTACGCACCGACCAATACCCTCAGTTTGACGCCCAACTTTATCACGACGGACGCCGCAACGAACTCCCTTAGAATAGATTGGCCGGACGTCGACACCACGTCCGCTCAAATTTTGGCAGTGGATGTAGACATCACAATCGCAGATGAGCCTTTTACCAACGGCCTGTTTCTGAAGAACCTGTTTCAGGTGGCCACCGCGAACACACAAGGATCCCAAGCAGTTGGTCTAGCAGTAACGACGTTGAGCACCAGCGCTCCAGAGCTGGCCATTACCATGGGCGTTTTAGCCAGTGACAACCTTACAGCCGACGCCACCATCAGTCCCAGCCCGAGTACGCTTCCCACGAATGGCAACATTTCGGCGTCCGATGCCGGGGACAACATCCAATACCAAATCACGGTGGAGAACGTTGGAGGCGCGCCCGCCCATGATGTCATTATCACCGATCCAGCCCTTAGTGAATTAACAGGCCTCACCATCATTTCGGTAACCGATGGCGACGGTAGCCCCTTAGCCACATCGGGAAACCTCCATACCGGTCTGACATTGACTGATGGCCTTGCCATAAATGATGGCACGATAGGCGCCCCCTATTCTACGGACACTGCGATTGTCACTTTCGCCTACACCTTGGACGGTCAGGTAACACCTGGACAGGTCATTGAAAATACAGCTTCGGCAATCTGGAGTTCGCAGCCAGGAGCCGTTCCCTTTCCAGAGATAAGTGATCGTGCCACGGTGACCATCGCGACCCCGGCCATAGTCACCATGTTTGATTCGGTAACACCGGAGTCGGCTGGCCCTGGCCTGATCACCAGCGGTGATACGGTAACCTACCGCACCATTGTAACCTTACCCGAGGGCACTACACCGGATTTAGTCCTTACCCACTACCTTCCCGCTGGCCTCAAATACCTTGCGGGCACAGTCACGGTAGGCACGACTGGTTTTACTGGCTCTGTCGATTCGGCTCCAACCGTTGGCACAACTGGCACAGTGGTAACCGGACAGACGTTGACCATTGAATTTGATTCACCGGTCAACACAGTGGTCACGGGCGACAACAACCGTGGCAACAACAGCTTCGTGGTCGATGTGAAAGCGTTGGTCGAAGGCGATTCGGCCGCCAACGACGGGCTTCCATCAATTCAAACCAAGACCAACACCGCCATTCTCAATTTCACAGGGAATGCCAGCATCGCCCAAGATACCGCTAGCATTGACTTTGCTGAGCCTGACCTCGTGATCACCAAATCCATGTCCCCTGACTCCGGCATCGACGCTGGGGATACGGTGACGATCACTCTAACCGTTACAAACAACGGCACCGCACCGGCTTATGATATCGTCCTGACAGACACACTCAACGATGACGGAGCTCTTCTTGACCTCAATTCCGTCTTCGAGAGCACCACGCCGGTTGGGTTTACCTACAACTATGCGAATCCAACGGTTACTTATATAGGTGCGTCCTCTCTCGCCTCTGGCGCCAGCTCTGTATTTACATTCACGGCAGACGTTCGCGGGGATGTGCTAAGTGGATCTTCATTCTCGAATGCGGCATCAGCTACGGGCGACAGCCAGTTCGGCGCCGTGGCTGAGGAACGTACCACGAACGACACGGATTCCGCCCTCGTGCTCATCACGGCCCTTCCCGGTGCTGTCGATGACACCGGCAGCACCGACGAGGACAGCGTGCTCACCATGGTCGATCCAGGCGGAGCCGAGACCAGCCTGCTCGGCAACGACACCGGCAGCAGTCTGTCCGTCGTCGGCTCCGACTCCTCAAGTACGATGGGTGCCACGGTCAACGTCAATCCCGGCGGTACATTCACCTATAACCCAACCGGCGCTCCGACCTTGCAGGCCTTGCCGCAAGGCACACCGGTGGTCGACACGTTCACCTACACCATCACCGACTCGATTGTGGTGCAAAACGGGCGATTCATCAGAGTCCAGAACAACGGCACGGCGTCCCGCCGCATGGACATCGGCGAGGTCGAGGTCTTCGCGCCCGGCGTCACTCCCGCGGTCGACAATGCGGGCGGTAGCGGGGCCTTGAACCCGACCACCGACCTCGCGACCTTAGCCAACGGTGCTAGCGTTCACTCGCAGACCACCAACCAGCCGCACGGCTTCAATAACACCACGATCATCAATGGCACCGAGAACACGGGGGCGGTCTGGTCGACCAATGGCGTCGCCAACTTCGTCATCATCGACCTCGGATCGAGCATGGACGTCGAGACCGTCCGCGTGCACCAGCGCAACGACGGCTGCTGCCAGGATCGCTTGCGGGACTTTACCGTGTCCGTGCTCGCAGACAGTGGAGGGAGCCCTGGTGCTGTCGTGACGAGTGCGGTTTTCCCCACCCAGCCGACGACCAACCGCTTCGGCGAGGTAACGCTGCGGGGCTTCGGGGCGACCGATACGGCGACCGTCTCCATCGACGTCACCGGTGTCAACGATGCACCCGTGGCCAACAACGCGACCTACGTCGTCCAGGAAGACGGCCCGCCGCTCAGCTCCCAAGCGATGACCGGCAGCGACGTCGACATGCCCGACCCGCTCACCTTCAGTACCACCACTTCGCCGGCCATGGGGAGCCTGGTGGACAATGGCAACGGCACCTTCACCTTCGATCCGAACGGTGAATTCGAATCGCTCGGTCAAGGGCAACCGGCCCTCGTCAGCTTTGATTTCGAGGTTGAAGATTCCAATGGCGCGACCGACACCGGTACGATCACCATCATCGTTCAGGGCGTCAACGATGACCCAACGCCGATGCCCGACGGCGAGACTACCGACGAGGACACCCTGCTCACCGTCCTGGCGGCCGCCGGCCTGCTGAGCAACGACAGCGACACCGACGGCGACGCGATCGGCGTGCAGTCGATCGACACCACCGGCACGGTGGGCGCAGTGGTCGCCGACTTGATGAACCTCAAGCTCGGCGCCGGCTTGAGCGGCAGTTTCTACGACTTTAACGGGCCGAACCCGAACTCGATCGGCGGCAACGACACCGGCAACCAGACCGCGCTGCTGCTGCCGCTGCCGGATCCCGGCGAGTTCGTGCTGAAGCGCCTCGGCCTGACGCCGTCGGCGACGGTGATCACGCCGCGGGTCGATTTCGGCACGGGTACGAACACCACCCAAGGCGACGGCAGCGTGCTCAACCGCGGCGGCTTCTCCAGTGGCGGTGTGCCACCATGGCAGGGCCTGTTCAACAACGTCGGCGAGACAGCGGACATGGACGGTGACCAGATCGCAGCGACCTGGTGCGGCAAGATCAACATCACCACCACGGGCAATTACACCTTTACCACCCGCAGCGATGACGCCACGATTCTGTTCATCGATGGGGTTCGGGTGGTCGACAACAACAACTTCCAGGGGATGACCAACCGCTCCGGCACTGTGACGGGACTGACCGCCGGAATGCACGACATCTCCATCGGCGGCTACGAAGGCGGCGGTGGCGCGGGGATGCAGGCCTCCTACGAAGGTCCGGATACGGCGGCGACCCGCATCATTATCCCGCCGACCGTGTTGTTCAACGATGTGGTGACACCAGGCAGCTTCGTCTCCGGCGGCCTGCGCGGCGACTACTTCGACACCAACAACTCCGGCACCAACGGCCTGACCTTCGGGTTTAACGTCGACGAGTTTCTGCTGTTCGACGCACCAGCCAGCATCGACCTCGCCATCCAGTCGCTGTTCCCGACTGCCAGCGACGTGCTTTCGCCGCGCATCGACTTCGGCAACGACACCTCAGTCATACCGGGCGACGGCAGCAACCCAGAACGTGGCGGCATTCAGGGTAACATCTACGGCGGCATTGGCGTCACACTCGACCAGGATCAGGTCGGCGGCGCATGGAGCGGCTCGCTGTTCGTCCCCGAGACCGCGGACTTCCGCATCTGGCAACGCGTCGACGACGGCGGCACGGTGTTGATCGATGTCGACGGCAACGGCTCGGTGCACGACGCGGGAGATTTCGCCATCGGTCAGGGCAACGCCGACGGCACGGTGACGCTCAGCGCGGGCGCGCACAAGATTGTGGTCGGCGCGCGCGAGGGCGGCGGCAACCACCGCATGGTCGTCAGCTGGCAGCAGCTCACCGGCACTAACCCCTTCCCGCGCGAGGTCATCCCGCCGCAGAACCTGCTTCTGCCCGGCACCGGCATGGTCGGCGACGGCTCGTTCACCTACGATCCGAACGGCAACTTCGAGTCGCTCAACGTCGGTGACAGCGCGATGACGACCTTCACCTACGACGTCGTTGATCCGTTCGGCAACACCGTCACCGAGACCGTCACGATGACCATCACCGGCGTGAACGACCCGCCGACACTGACGACACCGATCCCCGACCAGGAGATCTTCACCAGCAGCCCGACGCTCGACCTGCCGCTGTTCCCGCACTTCGAGGACGTCGACAACGATGACGACGAGCAGATTTACACGGTGTCGATGAACACCAACGGCGCGCTGATCCAGCCGCAGGTGGTGGCTTCTGCCGACGGCATCCTGACGCTCGACACGCCGTGCACGCTCATCGGCACCGCCGACATCACCGTCACGCTGGAGGACACCGGCGGGCTGACCATCAGCGACACTTTTACCGTGACCGTGACCGACGATGTCGACCCGGTGATCAGCTGCGCGCAGGACATGTTCCTCAACGCGCCGGCCGGCGGCACCGCGATGGCCAACTTCGGCGGTGTGACCGCGTGGGACAAGGTCGATATGATGCCGGTGCTGGTGTGCTCGCCTGACGACAGCGCGCCGTTCCCAATCGGAAGTACACTGATCACCTGCACGGCGACCGACGCCAGCGGCAACGACGCCGTCGAGACCTTCTACGTGCATGTCATCGAGATCCAGATGGTAGCAGGGACGCGGATCCTCGATGTGGTCAGCCTGCGCGACGATGTCGCACCGGGCGGCGCAGGTCTGCCAGCAGCTGCCAAGGTGCTGGCGCACCAGAATGGTGCGCTCAACAATGCTGGCGATATCCTCTTCACAGCCTCGCTGTCAGATGCCGGGACGAACAACCGTGCGGTGTTCTTGCGCAGCGGCGGCAGCGACCAGGCGCTGGCAGTGCGCAACATCCTCGCGCCGGGTGGCGCGAACTATGGCACGTTCTCGGACATCGCGATCAACGATGGCGGTGAGAGCACTTTCCAGTCGGCTACCACTGCCGGCAACGGCAACTACCGCCACGATGGAACCACGGTGAGCGATTCGGCCGTCGCTGGCTCGAACGCGCCGGGGACTACCGGCAACTACCGCGTGCTGCGCAAACCGGCGATCACCACCAGCGGCGAAGTGCTGACGGTGTCGAACCTGAAGACGGGCATCGGCGGGATCACCTCGGCCGACGACACCGGCTTGTGGCGCAGCGGCAGCGCGACGCCGATCGCCCGCGAGGGCGGCCTCTCGCCGATCGCGCTGACCGACCACAGCCAGATCCACCCGCGGGTGGTGGCCAGCGCAGGCGGCGACCAGATCGCGTTCACCAGCTACCTGGTCGAGCAGTCAGGGTTCGACGGCTCCGACAACACGGCGATCTTCGCCGGCCCGCTCGGCGGTCCGCTAGCGGTGATCGTGCGTGAGGGAGAACCTTCACCGGGCGAGCCCGGGGTGGAGATCGGCACGATTACCGGCGAGTCGGTTAACGGTAGTGGCTCGGTGGCCTTCATCGGCAACGCCCGTGGAACCGGGATCACCTCGGCCAACAACGCCGGGCTGTGGTGGAGCGACGGGACGACCTTGCGCACCATCGCCCGCGAGGGCGCGATCGCGCCATGCCTGCCGATGCAGGACGCGGCCTTCGCGCGCTTCCGCAGGATCTCGAACTGCGACGACGGCAGCGTGTTCTTCTACGCCTACCTGAAACCCGCGGGAGCGCTGCCGACAGTGAATTCGACCAACGATGGCAGCATCTGGCGCTGGGACTCCGGTAGCGGCGAACTGCAGCTGGTTGCGCGCGAGAGCCAGGTGGCGCTGAGCACGGACGGGGCGCAGCACGGGACGCTGCTCGATTACGACTGCAACCAGGTGGGCGGGATCGTCTACCAGGCGACGATGGTATCGGGCATCGGCGACAATACTTCGAGGGTGCGCGATGGCGTTTGGTTGGCGCGCGACGCGTCAGACGTGGCGCCGGTGCTGGTGCTGCGGCGCGGCGACAAGTTCGACATCGACGGTGAGGAGCACACCGTGAGCAACATCCAACTCGACGCGCAATCGAACCCCGGCGGGGGCACCGGCGGCTACGGTAGGGTGATCAACGACAGCGGTGAGATCTTGCTGAACCTATCGCTGAACAAGAACAAGTCGGGGCTGTTCAAGCTGGAGATGCCGTAGGCGATT
>JBLHKE010000302.1:0-8827 GCA_047619485.1 Verrucomicrobiales bacterium
ACCGAGATCTGCACGGCGACGCCCTCACGCTTACCGAAGTGCACCACCTCCCCCTCCGGAAGACGTAGATCAAGCCGACCACACTTCATCCCGCGAACCGTCTTGAGAAAAGCCATGCGGTAGAGCGAACGCTTCGACATCTGCGTGTGCGTAGGACTGAGGGCTGCCTGGGAGAGATCAGATTCGGATTCCATGTAGTTACTTTTTGTTTTCTGTTAGAGATGAATGTGGCCGCAGCAGATCTGTCTGTAGTTCTGGGCGATCAGCCTTGCGGTGGAAGGGCAGTTTTTTCAACCAGAGCCGCAATGCCTGCCAGTGGATCTTGACGACGACCTGCAGGGTCAGGAGTGGGTACTTAAACACGCAGACGAACAGCCTGAAGTTCGTCAATTCGCGGCGCTGGCCGCGGATCCAGCTCAGCAGGACGACCTCGCCATCCTCCCGATCGTCGATGTTGATCTCGATCCTCTCGCCCGGAACTTTTAGGCGGAAATCGAATTCGGTGTCGAGCTCCGAGAACGGCGACACATAGAAGTTCTTCGCGACCGTAAGCCGAAAACGAGTATCTCCCTGTGGCGCCTCGATCAGGTAAGGCTTGAGTTCTTTGAAGGTATTGCAAACCTCCACCAGCGCATGCAATGGCCGTCCATCAGCGGAAGAAAAAAAGTAAAAGCACACCGGGTTGAAGATGTAACCGGCGATCCTCGGCAGCGTCACTAGGCGGACTTTTGCACCGACGGGCAGTTCGATCCCCTGCTCGCCAAGATAGGCATCGAGGTTCTCACGCAGTGTCGGCTTCCCCAGATCAAGATGATCGCTGTCGCGAAATTGGAAGAGGTTGAATCGGTTGTGCCCAAACAGCCAGAGCTTGCGACCGAGGCGCGGGAGTTCGTCCAGATCGAGATCGAGGAAGAACAAGCGGTAGCGGAAGCTATGCGTCTTCGGCGAGAGGCGTTTATGCACCACCTCACACTCGTAGAGCGACGAGTTCAAACCTGCGGCCACGGATCTCCTTTCAGAATGAGTTGGCACAGATCGAAGGCGGATTTGAACGCGTCTTCGTGGAAGCCGTAGCGGAAGTAGCTACCGCAGAAGTTGGTACGGTCGTTCGCGTTTAATTCAGGCAATCGCGGCTGCATCTTCATCGCCTCAAGATCGAACAATGGATGGTCGTACTGCAAGTTGCGATGAATTTTGTCCTTCGCGATCTCTTCGCGGGTGTTGAGCGAGACAAAGTAATCCTGCTTCTCCGACACACCCTGCAAGCGATTCATCCAGTAGTGGATCGTCGCCTGCCCGGCGTGGTTGCTGCGGTAGTTCCAAGCGGCCCAGGCCAGGCGTTTCTTCGGCATGAACCCCTTGTCCGAGTGCAAATCGACGTCATTGGCTTGGTAGCTAAATGGCGCGAGCAGCTCCGTTTCCAGATCGCTGGGATCTTTCAACATCCGCAGTGATTGGTCTGCGTGTGCCGCGAGAATCACCCGGTCGAAAGTCTGGGTGCCCGAGGGTGTCGTTACCTGCACGCCACTAGGCTTGCGCTCGACGCTGGTCACTGGGGAACGGGTGTGAATCCGATCAGCGAACGGAGCCGTCAGCTTTTTCACATATTCCCGCGAGCCCCCATCGACCGTCCGCCACTGGTGCTGCCCTTTCAGCCCGAAGAACCCATGGTTGAACCAGAAGCGCAGCAGCGTCATCGCCGGGAATTGCGCCATCTTCTCTGGTGGCGTCGACCACACCGCGGAGCTCATCGGCACTAGGTAGCGATCCATGAAGTCCTGCCCATAGCCACGCTCTTGGACGTACTCTGCCAAAGTCATCTTTGCCCACTGGGGGTCGTCCAGCGCCGCGACCGCCTCGTTGTTGAAACGGTTGAGTTGCAGGAGAAATTTCCAGTGGCGCAGGTTGAGTAAGTTGCGCCTCTGCGCGAACAGAGTGCTGAGCCGATCCCCGTTCCACTCGAGTCCCGACTGCTGATGCTGGACGCTAAAGGACATCGAGGTCTTCTTCGTGACGACGCCGAGATCTTTGAACAAGCGTGTTAGCAGCGGATAGGTCACCTCATTGTAGACCATGAACCCGGTGTCGACCGGCACCTGATTGCCGCCCTCGTCGACCGTGACGGTGTTTGAGTGCCCGCCAACATGCTCACCGGCTTCAAAAACGGTGAGGTCGAAATGCTTGTGCAGAAAATGCGCACAGCCGAGGCCAGCGATTCCGCTGCCGATAATGGCGAGGCGATCCATTCGCGAGGAAATACGTTTGCGGTCCGCGACCAGATGCCCTAACCAAGCCGGAAGGTGATTCGAGTCAAACCAGACGCAGTCTCCAATTCCCTACTAATCGGCCGCCCGATGATCCTCTCAAGCATTTTCTCCTCCATGTGGTGCACCGTTGGATACACCGCCGCAATCGAACTCAGCGGATCGTGATACTCTACAATACTCCAGCAATCCACCGCCTCGAGGAGGCAGCTAGACAACCGCCCCTCGTGGTCGCGGATACGAGCAAGAGACCCCGCACGTTGCTCCGGCGTCTCGCCATTCACCTTTTCCTGGTAGACCCTGCCGATTTTTTGAAAATAGGCAAAAAGCAGCTTCTCAGCCGCATTGGCACCGTTGGTCTCCTTGATCGTATCGAGAATTTCCAGCGTCAGTTCGCTACCGATCTGGGGAAAAAGCTCATTCGCTTTGGGTGTTAAACGGTAGGCTTTTTCAGGGCGACCGATCTCTTTCGGGCGACGCCAAGTGTCTACATAACCACGCTTCTCCAAGACAACGCAGTGCTGCTTCACTCCCATGTAACTCATTCCCAACGCCTTAGCCAACTCCGATACAGACATACCCACCGATCGCTTCAGCAGCATGATAATTTCGAACCACTGGGGCTTCGCGATGTCACGTATGATTTTTAAAAACATAAGCTAGAACACTAATAGTGTGCGAGTTACAGATAGTTACTGGTAATCTCATTCCACACAACTGTCAAACGACCGTGTTGGCTGTCGGATTGACATCAATCGCTGCGGATTTAGGCTCCGAGCCGCTCCCCGAACCGTATACCCAAAAAATGAATTTCGATCTAAATCACCTCGAACGGGACTTTGTCTCTTACGCTCCCGGCTACTGGGAGGGGGAAAACATTGCCCCGGAGGACTGGGCTGACCACCGTTGGCAACTCAAACACAGCGTCAAGAGTCTGCCGGAATTGGAGAAGCACTTGAACCTCTCCCAAGAGGAACGCAGCGGTGTTCTTCTTTCGGGGAACAAACTAGCGATGGCGATCACCCCCCACTATTTTAACCTCGTCGACAAAGACGATCCGGAATGTCCGATCCGCCGACAGATTATCCCGCGGATCGAAGAGACTTGGGATGACGATGCCGAAATGTCGGATCCGTGCGGTGAAGACACGCACATGCCGGTGCCCGGCCTCGTCCATCGCTACCCTGACCGGGTGCTGTTTTTAGTAACGGATCGCTGTGCGTCCTACTGCCGCTATTGTACCCGCAGCCGCGTGGTCAGCGGTGCCGGCGACCAAGAGTTGGAGACCAGCTTCGAGGCCGCCTACCAGTACCTCGAGGAGCACACCGAAATTCGTGACGTTCTGTTGTCAGGCGGTGACCCGTTGATGTTCTCCGATGCGAAGCTTGAGAAAATCCTAGCGCGCCTGCACGCGATTCCGCACATCGAATTTATCCGTATCGGTTCGCGCGTGCCGATCTTCCTCCCACAGCGGATCACACCAGAGTTGTGCCAGATGCTGCAGAAGTACCACCCACTGTGGATCAGTATCCACACCAACCACCCGCGCGAGTTGACCACCGAGGTCAAGGAAGCCCTCGAACGCCTCGCCAACCACGGCGTGCCGCTGGGAAACCAGAGCGTCTTGCTGCGCGGGGTGAACGACGATCCAGCTACCATGAAAGCGCTGGTTCACAAACTCATCCGCTGCCGGGTGCGCCCCTACTACCTCTACCAGTGCGATCTCATCCAGGGGTCATCCCACCTGCGCGCGCCGGTTTCGAAAGGGATCGAGATCATCGAATCCCTGCGTGGCCATACCACCGGCTACGCCGTGCCGCAGTTCGTCATCGATGCTCCGGGAGGTGGCGGAAAGGTGCCGGTCAATCCGGAATATGTTCTCGAGCACGACGACAGCCAAACAGTCATCCGCAACTACGAGGGCAAGACTTTCCGCTACCCAGAACCACGGGTGCCGGAGCCAGTCGAGACGGGCGGGTAGAAGCCGAGCGGAACTCTGCCTTGCCATCGGGTACGTAAAGCGGGCACTCTTGGCCATAGACGTTAAGGGCGCAGCCATCTTGCATAGCCTTTGAAGGCTACGCTACTAGCCGGTTTAAGAGCCTGTCGGACTTACCCGATCCAGCAAGCGATCCGGTTCAGCACGATGAATTTTTGAACCGCAGATTACGCAGAGTTTTTAAGAGGACTCCTGCAAGATTCCTGACTACGCCCGCACATCGCCTTCGACAAATTCACCGAACTTGCGGAATTTGTCATAGCGCTGATCAAGCATCTTGCGCTCGGGCAATCTCTGTAGTCGTTTGATCGATTTGACGACCGCCCCTTTGAACAACTCGCCGGCCGCCTCGTGATTGCGGTGCGCCCCGCCGATCGGCTCACGCACGAGTTGATCAACGACCCCCATCCTTTTGAGATTGGCTGCCGTGATTTTCAACGCCTCGGCCGCCTTCGGCCCCTCCTTGCGATCCTTCCAGAGAATAGCCGCGCAGCCCTCCGGACTGATCACCGAGTAATACGCGTTCTCCATCATCATCACCTCGTCCGCTACCCCGATCCCCAAGGCACCACCTGAGCCGCCCTCGCCGATCACCACCGCCACGATCGGCGTGCGCAAAACCATCATCTCGCGCAGATTGAAAGCGATCGCCTCAGCAATATTCCGCTCCTCAGCCCCGATCCCCGGGTAGGCACCTGGCGTGTCGATGATCGAGACCACCGGCAAATGGAACTTCTCGGCCAGCTTCATTAGGCGATAGGCCTTGCGATACCCCTCAGGGTTTGCGCTACCGAAATTCCTCAAAAGATTCTCTTTGGTGTTCCGCCCCTTCTGGTGACCGATCACCACGCAGCGCTGGTCACCCAAATAGGCGAAGCCACCAGGCATCGCCGCGTCATCGCCGATGTGGCGATCGCCGTGCAGTTCGACGTAGCCATCGAAACAGAGGTCGATGAAATCGAGCATGTATGGACGGTTGGGATGGCGCGCCATCTGCACCCGCTCCCAGGCAGTTAGACCGCTGTAGAGCACCTCATGTTTTTTCTCCAGATCGGCGATTTTCTTCTTCCCCGTCACCGTTTTCAACGATTTGCCGTCCTCGCGTAGCGCCGCTAGCTTGCGCTCGATTTCGACCATCGGTTTCTCGAATTCTAGGACTTGGATGTTCTGGCTCATTCTCATTCTACTTTCTTACCCGCACGGGCATGCCGTTGCGGAGGACGGTATATAGCTCCTCAATGTCGGCCACGTCCAGAAAGATTCCACGCAGATCGCTATCATCACGTGTCTCCGGGGTGAACGGCCCCAGCGTGATCCCCTTCCCGCAGTTCAGCCATTTTTCACTGCCTACATAGTCGGCCTGATCGATCCTCACCGAACGATTTTTGGCAAACGCTGTTCTCGACTCGATTTTCGTGTCGGCAGGTCGGATGTTCCTCGACACCCGGATCGGGTATTGTTTGAAAAATTTCTCATCTCGAAGCAGCGTCAGTTTCTTGTCATCCAAACTAACATTTACTGAAAACTCGAGTTCGCCCACCAGTAGCGAAGCTCCTTTCTGCAGCGTCAGCCCCTGCAGGTCATTGACGAACATGATGTAGTCGACGGTCGTCTTCTGCTGCGAGGCGATGCGATTCAGGCTGTCGCCGCCCTTCACGACATAATCGATCTTCCCCGGCGTGCGAACGTTCGACAGCAACCGATCCATGTTGACCTCACCGAGGATGCGACGCGACTTCGAGTAGGCCGATGAATCCTCGTACGTCCGCACCAACTCGCTAAGTTGCGCGTGGGCGGCAGCCACTTCACCGCGCTGCATCTGATCCATCGCCTCCTGAAACTCCCTTGCCCCGACATCGATGCGTTTCGGCGGTAACTTCTCCAGATCAAGAATCTCCTGGCGTGCTTGGTACGAGGGTTCGAGGTAATTCGTCCAAGCATGGTACATCCCGACGACAGCAGCCGCGACGATCCCGAGAACGAGAAAGGCGGCGATCAGTTTGAGGTGGGCACGGAACATCGATTCGCGAAAGAGTTTAACATCGCTAAGCAATCAGCAAGCGACACTCTAGCGGACTCTGGCCACCCCGCCAGCACCAATTGAGGACTTAAGAGCCTGTCGGGCTTAGAGGATTCGAGCAAAACGTTTTAGAATTCCGATCCGGATCCGCATGCTGGAGAGGATTTAAATGGATTTAATGACGATTCAGCAGGCGGATCTGGGCGAATTCTAAAATGATTCTTGCCGGATCGGGTAAGTCCAACGGGCTCTTAAGAGCCTGTCGGGCTTAGAGGATTCGAGCAAAACGTTTTAGAATTCCGATCCGGATCCGCATGCTGGAGAGGATTTAAATGGATTTAATGACGATTCAGCAGGCGGATCTGGGCGAATTCTAAAATGATTCTTGCCGGATCGGGTAAGTCCAACGGGCTCTTAAATCAGCCCGCGGCGCTTGAAATCGAACAGGTTGGTCTCCTGCGAGCTGTGGATCAGTTCGGTCGTGAATTTCAGCAGGCAGATCTCCCAAGCGTCGTCGACCCCATGGATCACAGCACTCATCGGGTCGCCAGAATCGACCACCCGCTGGACAATCCGATCACGCACCACCGGGAAAGGGTCGTGCACCCGTTCTTCACTCACCCCATCTTTTTTAAAATTAAACCCGTAGCGCACCATCGACAGATCTGGAGAATGGCGTTTGAACCAATCGGCAAAAGCCTCAGCCTGCTCACCGAAGCCATCGAAAGAAACATCCTCGTAGGGCGTCGGGGTCAGGATTTGAGGTCGTTCGGCATTCATGATGCCATTGCGAACCCGCACTTCACCCACGTTATCCATCAATTCCGTGATCAGATGGAATTCGAAACGGGTCGTCCCGAAGGTGTCGATCCGCCGGTCTGGCTCGAGGATCACCTGGGTCGCGTCGAAGGCATATTGAATGTCGTCGTCCGAATACATGGTTATAAATACCACTCAGCTAACGCGTGGAAAGGAAGCGGTGCCACGAATTATTTCGGCAATATTTGCGTGGCAGAAAGCGCAGGCTGTGGGTGGGTGTGCCTAGCCAAAAACCGAGCTAGACGCCTCCGCCTCCCTCCTCTAAACGTAACGATAATTATGAGCAGCATCCCGACCGAACACGACGACCCGATCAACTCCCGCATCCTCGGCATCTCTGAAGACATGGTGAGTGGCTTCCAACGCGAACCATTCCAACGCATCGCGGAAGGTGCCGAACTCGAGTTGGAGGTCGTGCTAGAACGCATCCGCGCGATGCTCGAGGCCGGCGTGATTCGACGCGTGCGCCAGACATTGCTTGCCACCAAGCTTGCCCACGGGGCGCTGGTCGCCTGGAAGGTGCCTGCCGACAAGCTCGATGCCGCCTTCGACTTCATGTTCAAGGAAGACCCGTTTAGCGGCCACGTCGTCACGCGTTCGACCGATCGTGAGATCTCCGGCTCGGAGTACCGTCTGTGGACGACGCTCAAGGTGCCTAAAGGGCAGTCGCTGGAAGAACACGCGAACGTGCTCAAGCGCTTGGTTGGAGCTGACGAATTCATCCTCATGCCAGCGAACGGGATCTTCGCCCTCGGCGTGGGACACGTCCGCCGCAAGGACATCGAGCCAGGTTCCAAATCCGACGAACCAGCCGAGATGCTGACGACGACCGTGGTGGAACTCGACGAACTGGAGTGGCGCGTCCTCCTCGCGCTGAAAGAGGAATTGCAGCCCGACGAGATCAACTCCCAACCTTGGCAGGCACGCGCGGCGAAGGCCAACGTCACGCTCGACGAGTTTTTCAAGGTCGCCGAGCGGCTAAATGAGAAGAAGGTCATCGGCCGCTTCTCGACCTTCCTCGAGCACGTCAAGCCATCGGACACCGGCAAACGGGTAACGCGCTTCAACGGACTATTTCACTGGAAAGTCCCTGAGGGGATGCAGAAAGAAGCCGGTAGCGAGATCGGTCGTCACCACATCCTCACCCACTGCTACTGGCGCGAGGGCGGCCCAAAGTTTGGTGGCGTCAATATCATGGGCGTCGTGCACGGCACCGACAAGGATCTGATTATGGAGCACAAAGCAGCCATCGATCGTCACGTCGAAAGCGTCGGCATTCCGGTTGAATACACCAACGTTTTCTGGGGTGGCCGCAGCGAGATCAAGCCATCCGAGATCAGCCCGGAAATCTATCAAGAGTGGCACACCAAGCACGGTGACGCCGAAGCGTTGTAGACGGCATTACGGGCGCGGCGGCGTCCTGCCGATTGGCGTTAAGCTGAGAGCTTGTTCTGAAATAACTTGGAGAGATCTGCTTGCCCTAGAACCGCCCACCAGCGTTGGCATTTCCTTCAAGTAGTCCACGACACAAAACAGACTCTGCCTTGGTGGTAGGCTCGATGGCTGCCCGGCTATTGACTAACTTATTTCCGAACAAGCCTTAAGGGCACCTCCGAAAACCTCATGCGGGCTGGAGCTTGATAAAATCCCCGCTGTCTTCGTTGCTAAAGCGCCCACTATCACCAGATAGCTTAGCGTTTATCGCCTCGCCAGCGGGAATTTTCT
>JBLHKE010000303.1:0-8785 GCA_047619485.1 Verrucomicrobiales bacterium
AATGGCAGCCCGTTCGAGGACGTCAACTATCCCTACTCGTTCGGCAGCCCATACGCAGTGAAGATTTTCTTCGAGGTCGCACCGCAGATGAGCAAGGGGAATAGCCGGGCTGCGGCGATGACCGAATTTCAAGATTTCGTCGCTGCTGCTGACAATGCGGTGATTTCAATCATGCTCGATGCGGCTTTCACCCACTCTTTATGGGATGTCGAGGCGGGCGATTTTGGCGTAAGCTTGGGTTTCGGTCCGACCGCAACTAGCGAGATCCACGATTACGAAGCTCGGTTCTTTTCACTAGTAAATGACTATCACTCGCGCGCCTCATCTGCTGCCAATACGACCCCAGCGCCTGATCGATTTGATTTCGGAAAGTTCCTCGACACCAAGGATATTTATTTCGAGCGCTACGCGTCTCTGGTGCCGAATAGTGGTGACCAGTCGCGCTACCTGAGCGAAGAAGACTGGTTCGATAGCTCGACGGCGACCGGAAACTTCGACGTTCATACTCAAGGGGGTTGGCGCTACATGGCGGAGTATGTTTTGTATTGGCTCGAGAAGACCGGGCATCCTGCAGGAACACCGACCGCGGATCACATGACCGGTATCGATGGCTTGCGCTGTGACTTCGCCTAGGGCGTTCCTCCGCCGGCATGGGAATACATTATTAACACGGCGCGTGCGCGAAAATGGAGTTTCGTCTTCATAGCGGAATCTCTCGACGGTGGCGCCGTGACCTACCGATCGAACCGCCACTTCGATATCCTCAATGAGAACATTTTGTTTGGGATGAAGGGTTCTTCTTCAGTGCCACAGATGCGCAATCTGTACGAGAGTCGGCGCAGCGCCTACGGAAATGGGCTCGCGTTGCTCAACACGGTGTCGCATGATGAGGATAACTACGCGGATCCATGGGAAGCCCTGTTGCGCTACGGTGTTCACCGCACGATGGACGGCGCGCCGATGCTGTTTTCTGTTCAGGAATTGGGGCTGTCGACTTTGTTTGGGTTCGATCTACTGGAGCGGAACTTTGGCAAATTCATCCCGTATTTTAAGACTTACAACTCGATGGTGCCGCTGTGGAATGATCAGCTGTTCCATGTCTATGCGGGCATTAACGCGGCACGGCAGATGAGCCCGGCGCTCTGCTCGCCAGATCGGTATTTTTTTGAGCCTGCTCGGAGGTGGCGTGCACAACGTGATCTGGTCGACTGCGAAGTACGAGTCTGCGGCTGCCTCCCCTCCATTTCAGGATGTGGTTTTTGCGTTCGTGAACACCGATCGAGATTCGGATCATCCCGCGGGCGGAGCGGAGGTGACGACCTTTGATATCGACATCGATTCCGGAGGCGGGAACCTGTTTGGAATCGAGCCTGATAGGATCTACAACACAAAGAACATCGCAGCTTACACCGGCCAAGATCCGGGGCGGCGGGATACGTGGTTATGGGGCGCGGCTGGACGGACTGGGACGGACCTCCTCGCCAATGGCGTGACGGTCTCGATGAACATGGTTCCCTCAGCAGCTGCAGGCTGGTTGTCCAATCCATTTGAGGCGCTGTATCTAAAACTGTATGACGTGACCCCACCACCGACGCCGGGGTTCCCTTTGCCGGAAGGGAATTACGTGATCGGGACTGCGGTGCGTTTTGATTGGTCGGAAGTGGTCGGGGAAGATGATAACGTAGTGAAGTATCTGATCGATGCGGGGACGGTTCCGGGTGGAAATGACCTAGCGGCTGGCCTGGAGGTCGAGACCAATCAGGCGATCGTTTCCGGAGCGTATGGGCAGACGGTTTATGTGACAGTAAGAGTGGTGAGTGCGGCTGGGGTGGTTTCGATAGGGGCTACCGGCAGCGCTGGGACGCCGGCCGTTCTTCTCGCTCCGTTGGGGGACGAGGACGGAGACGGCATGTCCAACGGGGCGGAAGATGGCGCGGGGACGGGGCCGCTCGATGGTGGGGAGATCTTCGAACTCTCGCAGATTCAGTTCGGTGGCGGAGGGGCGGCACTCAATTTACTTCGTTCATCGGGCGTAGTTATCAGCTTGAGTGCAGTGAGGATCTATCTGGCTGGACTGCGATCGACGATCCAATAAGTGGGGATGGCGCGGTGGCGACCATCATGGATCCGACCGAACTCTTGACCCAAAAATTCTACCGGGTAACGGTGCGCCGCGAGTGATACGGTTCAACCATCGCCGCCCACTGAAATCACCCGACACCGAAGCTCTCTCGCCGTGCGGGTCGTGCCCCAATCGCCGCCACGCATCTTCCGTGCAGCCGATTGTCGCTTGCTGCTGAAGTGCTCTCGCTTCGTCTTCAGCAGGCGCTCGAGGAACCCCTCGGTGCCAATCGCGAGACCATCCGTCATGTAACGAACCCGGCAGCGCAACAGTTGTGCGAGGCTTAGTTTTCCACCTGAGGCCCACACCTTGGCGATTGCATCCCGAGAAATCCCGGCACGGGAAGCGGTCTTTTCGCCGCTACCGAAAAGTAATTTGCGGTAGCGCGGGGCGACATCTCGCCACTGAGCACTCGGTTTCGAGTCGGCCAGGACTCGGATCAAGCCTTGGCGAGCTAGCGTTTCTCCTGCCAGTGCCTCAGCATAGCCGCACCAGCGATAGTCTTTCGGATCGTCGACGAGGCCTGCGCGCACGGGATTGAGGTCGATGTAAGCGGCGACCTTCATCAGGCTGTTCCATTCGCCTTCGATGACGACGCTCTTGAAACGCGATTCCCACAGGGTGCCAACCCTCTCGTGCTTGCGGTTGAACCACTTTGTGAATTTCTGTTTCAACGTTTTCATGAACTCGCTCAAATTCCACATGCGTGTCAGGAATCGTTCTCGCAAGCGTTGCAGAGTGACCCCGCCACACCGCTGCGCGTCCGCAAATTCCAACTCAATGACCACCATGCCCTCAGGAGCATACAGCGATCGGCAGCGTTCGAGGATCTCCTCATCGCTCGGGGGCAACGCAGGTCGGGGAGGGACTTCGGCGAGGACATGAAAGTGGTTAGAGAGAACCGTCCAAGTAAGAACCCGGACACCCGAAAAAGCTTCCACCTGCCGCAAGATTTTCCGGAACACATCGCGCTCATGCTCCTCCAACTTGAAGTCGCGATCTACAACACGGCTGACGCAGTGATAATAGGCTGATCCAGTATCCGAGTAAATAAGACGTCGCGCAGGCATAACATGTAAAATATAAATCCCGGAAACATGATCATCCTGGATTTGTGCTTTTCAAGTAGTATTTTCGGCTGGGCTTGGCAGGTTGGGGGGGAACTTTTTATGGCTGCTCAATCTATTCTTATTACTGGCGGAAATGGCGGGCTGGGCCGCTCGATTGCTACGGCTTTTCTTGCTGCGAATCCTGAAAACGTCGTCTGGCTCGGAGTGCGGTCGAATCGTGATCGGGCTGAGGCGCTGGCTTCCGATTCGGGTGGCCGATGCCGCTTGATCGACTTGGACGTGACCGATGCGAAGGCGTGGTCGAAGGCGATTGAGGAGATCTCGGGTGAGTCTGGTCGGGTTGATGTACTGGTCAACAATGCCGGGCATCACGCGGATGGGCTGTTAGCGACGATGAGCGACGAGGACTGGGAGTCCGTGGTTGGATCGAACCTGAATGGAACGTTCAACGGCTGTCGCGCAGTCGTGAAACTGATGATGGGACAGCGGGGGGGGCGGATCATCAATATATCTTCCCTGAGCGCCCTGATGGCACCCTTGGGGCAAACCAACTACGCGGCAGCCAAGGCCGGGGTCGTCGGGCTGACGCAGTCGCTGGCGAAGGAGGTCGCCCGAGCAGGGATCACTGTGAATGCGATTTGCCCTGGCTACATCGAGACCGAAGCGCTCGATACGATGCCGCCTGAGCAACGAAAGGCGGCGGCGCGGAGCGTCCCAATGCGCCGCTTTGGAAAACCTGAGGAGGTGGCAGCCGCGGTTGTTTTTCTCGCTTGTCCAGAGGCGAGTTATATCACAGGTTCGATCTTGAAGATCGACGGCGGCATTTTTTAGTCTTCTCCGATTGCTGCCATCCGTACACTTGCTCTCGTTTTTCGCACTGATTCCTATTTCTCTCAGATCCCATGTCCAACCAAGCCTCTGAACTAAAAACCAAAATCAAAGAAGCGCTGATTGAAGAGCTCATGCTGCAAGAAGATTTGGATGAGATTGGTGATGACATGCCCTTGTTTGGCCCGGAGGGCTTAGGTCTGGACTCGGTCGATGCCTTGCAACTGGTAGTTGCTCTGGAAAAGCACTTCGGGCTCAAAGTCCCAGATGCTGAGGCTGCGAAGGGGATTCTCGCCAGCGTCGATACCATCGCCGCGGAAATCGATAAGATGGCATGATTGTAAATATGGGTTAGATTGTTTCCTCGCTGCCGGCCTTGATCGGTGCCTCTGCCATGAACAATTTGAATAAATACCCACCGAGAGCTGTATTAGCAGCGCTAGTGATTGCCGTCAGTCTGCCTGCTTGCAAAACGACTGAGCCGGAGGAGCCCGATTCTGAGCGTTCTTGGGAAGTCCATGGTGCAGTTGATCCTGATTCGATTCCCGATTCAGCGGATTCCAAGCTCAGCGGGGCGGAATTCCTTGAGTTAAATAAGAAGAAGGACGGGGTCGTGGTTTTGCCCAGCGGGCTCCAATATCGTATTCTCGATAGGGGGAACGGGGTAAAACCTGAGCTGGAAGACTCGGTGATGGTGCACTACAAGATGATCAATTTGCGTGGTGATGTCTTGGATGACACGCGTCAGGGAGGTGGCAAATTGCAGAGTTTTCGTGTGGCCAAAGTCATCGGTGGGTGGCGTGAGGCTCTGGTGCGGATGAAAGAAGGCGCCAGGTGGAAGCTATACGTACCACCCGATTTGGGATACGGGAGCACCGGAATTGCTGGTGTTGGTGCGAACGAGACCCTGATTTACGAGATCGAGCTTTTTCAGGTAAAGAAAGGCGGTCCACCTTCGGCACCAGATCTTGGTGGCGATGGCGATGTTTCGCTCGATCCACTGGACTAATTGGTCTAGCATCCAGCCATGCGCACCCGATTGTTCCGCTCAACCCTGATCTCGGCCGCCCTATTCATAGCGGGAGGAGGATCGGCCTCAGCTGATCTCACTGACGATATCGACAGCCTGCAAGGGGCGAAATTCGCTGGAGCTAGCTCCTTCGATCTGATCGATAGTTGGGCATTCGACATGGAGGTTGGCTCGATTTGGAATGTCGGCAACGGAACGCCGTTGGACTACCACATCGTCCCCGCGATTTTCAGTCTGCGCACGCCGGCTCACTGGGTATGGAATCTGGACGACGGCGCGACCTTCGCCGTCAGGGCACGGATGAATGCGTTGATGGAAGCCGTCGTCGAAGGTCCAGAAAATCACTACTTCGGTTTCAGCGCCAGCCCTAGTTTCGAATACTGGCTGCCGAGCAAAAAGACCTACTTCCATTTTGCCATCGGAGGAGGTGCTGGCGTTATCGACAGCCAGGGTGTCTACGGTGGGCAGGGTCAAGACTTTACCTGGAACTGGTACATGCACGGAGGTGTGCGCCACTTTGTTACCGAGCGGATGGCGGTTTCGCTTGGAGTTTACTACCAGCACAACTCGAACCGGGGAGCGACCGATCCGAACCCGGGCATCGATTCTGTTGGGCCAATGCTCGGCCTCAGCTGGCATTTCTAGCCTTTCAGCGGCACTCGATCTTCCGGATGGTGCGCGCCGCGCCGGCCTGGTGGGCGAGGCTTACTTGAAATTGGTTGGAGCTCTCGATCTCTTCGAGAATATAGGGGAGCGGTAATCCCGGCGATTCCACCGAGGTGTAGCGGCGGTTTTCAAAATCCGCTTCGATACTCGCTGGATTGCAGCTCATCCCGCTGCCGGTCGCCTTGAGGTACGCCTCCTTGGCTGTCCAGAGCCGAAAAAACTGCCGCAGGGCGGATGCGCTGCCGAGGTCACGGAGGCTTGCCTGTTCTTTCGTCGTGAAGACTTTTCGTCCGATTCCATCGACGTCGACTCTGCGACGGGAGTGTTCGATATCGATTCCGACTTCAATCTGGTCGGTGAATGCAAGCACGGCCGCTCCTCTTGTATGTGACACGTTGAACTGGAGCGCCGAGCCGGATTCCTTTAGATATGGCTTGCCATGGACTCCCTCGTGGAACTTGATTTCAGTTGGGGTGGTTTCGAGGTAGTGAGCCAGCAAGTGGCGGAGGAGACAGCGGGTCTTCTGGAATCGATAACGATCCTCTTCGAAACGGAATCGCGCCGCCCGTTCGCGTTCGCTGGATTGGAGAGTGCGTTCGGCTTCAGCTTGCCAGCGCTCGTCGGGAGCTAGGAGCGTGGCGTAGATATGGACTTCGCCGGGGAGGAGCGCTGGGGCACTGGCGAGGTCGATGGATTCCCAGCCGAAATTTTCGGGCATTTCAGGATCGTCTTTTTTGCGAGGTCAATCAACTCGCGGATCAGCCGCTGGGCAAGTGTCCAAGTTAAGGGCCGGTCGGGCCTATTTGATCCGGTAAGAATCATTTTGGAATTCGCCCAAATCCACTTGCTGAATCGTCATTGAATCCATTCAAATCCTCCCCAGCAAGCAGATCTGGGCCGGAAGTTTAGAACGTCTTGCTCGAAATCATCTAAGCCCGACAGACTCTTACCGCCAGAAATGTACCCCCAGCGCACGAGGCACCGGGGGGGAGGCTTTTTCTCGACGAGTTGCGGGATTCTCGTCGAGAGATCAATTTTCGATGGCGGTTTCTATAATTTTGGTGATTACCATGTAAATGTTAAATGTGAGACCGGCTCAAAATGCCTGAAGACTTCCGATGGTAAGCCTTTGAAATGCGTTATTTATGATCTTCTAACTGAAAAATAGCGTAGGGTTTTTAGAGATGAAGAAAATTGAAGAATGCGACGCCGTCGTGATCGGTGCTGGGCCGGCCGGAGCCACTGCCTCGGCAGTCTTGGCTGAGAAAGGTCGGCGGGTCATCACCTTGGAAAAATCCCGATTTCCTCGCTATCATGTCGGTGAATCACTGATGCCCTTTTGTTATTTTACGCTCGATCGGCTTGGTCTGGTTGGGAAGATGGACGAAATTGGTTTTACCCAAAAGCAGAGCGTGCAGTTTGTGACCGAGGACGGTCGCCAGTCGAAGCCCTTCTATTTCTATCAACACAAGGAGCATCCATCTTCGAAGACTTGGCAGGTCTTGCGCAGCCAGTTCGATCAGATGATCGCCAATCGGGCTCGAGAGCTCGGCGCGGAAATTCGTGAGGAAGTGCGCGTGAAAGAGCTTTTACACGACGACTCGGGAGCTTGCACAGGCGTTTCTGCGATTGGTCGGGACGGCGAAGAGTTTGAGGTGCACGCGCCGATGACGATCGACGCCACCGGCAGAGATGCATTTGCACAGACGAAGAAAAAATGGCGCAAGCGCGATCCCAAGCTGCAGAAGATAGCCATGTGGACTTACTTCAAGGGGGCGATGCGCGATCCCGGGATTGATGCGGGCGCAACGACAGTGGCGTATGTTCCTGAGAAGGGATGGTTTTGGTACATCCCGCTGCAAGACGACATCGTCAGCGTCGGTGTGGTCGCTGAGCGCGAGTACCTCTACCGGAATTCACGTGATCCGGCGGAAATTTTTGCGGCGGAGATAGAGAAAAATGCCTGGATCAAAGAACACTTGGCACCGGGCAAACAGTTTGGGCAGTATTGGACGACGGGGGAATACTCCTACCGCTCGGAGTATGTTGCTGGTGACGGTCTGTTACTTGCGGGAGATGCCTTTTCGTTCCTCGATCCGGTATTTTCGTCCGGCGTCTTCCTTGCACTGAAGAGTGGCGAGATGGCGGGGGACGCGGTTGATGCCGCATTGAGCGCGGGAGATTTTTCGGCTAGCCAGTTCGATCGCTACGGCGACGAATTGTGTCGCGGGATCGAGGCGATGCGTAAGCTCGTCTACGCGTTCTACGATGACGCTTTTAGCTTCGCGGATCTGATCAAGGCTCACCCGACGGTGAGCGGGGCGCTTACCGATTGTCTGATAGGTGATCTGTTCCGTGACTTCACTGATCTGTTCGCCGCCGCTCAAGAGTTCGCTGAACTTCCTCCAGAACTTCCGCATGGACGAGTAGGTCTGCGGGCAACTGGATAGGTGACTAGGACTAGTTTCCTGCTGAGTTGATGCGGAGCCGGAGAAATGCGGGCTGGCTGCGATCTAACCCGGAGGTCAGTCGCACGTTCACCAGTGAGGTACCATCTGGCTGCTCGAGCGGTTCCGCCAACTCGGTAACGGCAGAGGCTGTCCATGTTTTCAGATCAGTCGATGCCTCGATCGAAATGGTGATGTCGCTAAATGCGGGTTGGAAGCGATAGCTGATCGCGGCATAATCCTGCCCGCCCACGGCAACGACACTTGTCGTGACCGGGTTGTGAGTGGTTGCGATGTCGGGTGCTTGGCCAAGCGCGTACTCGGTGAGGTTGTCCCAGCCATCGTTGTCTGGATCGGCTGTCGGTGCCGAGATCGTGGCGAAATCGGGTGCGTTCTGATCGAAGAAGGCGGCGGCCCAAGACGAGTAGTCATTGATACTGGCGCCGCCGGGGGTTCCACCGATGATGACGCTTGCCTTCCAGCTACGGGCTTGGGCGGGGTCGATGAACTCGATTGGGTCGCGCAAGACGAGCGACGGGCCGCCACCGTCGGCGGCTGCTGGCCATGGTGATGAGTCAGTGTAGCTGAAGCTGCTGATCACTTGACCGAAGGGGTTGATGAG
>JBLHKE010000304.1:0-8779 GCA_047619485.1 Verrucomicrobiales bacterium
CTCTCGGCGATGAAGTCGAAGTACCCAGCTCGCTACAAAGAACTCGTTGAGCAGTACTACCGCTCACTCCAGAACGCGGAGCAAAAGGGCGGCGAATAGACTCTACGGCGCTGGCGCTAAGCCACCGCCATGGGTTCGCCGAGGATCTACCAAGCCACGATGATCAAACGCTTTCTTATAACCGCCTGCAGCTTCGCCGCTGTGGGCGGTTTGCTGATCTCCCCGAGCCTCCGCGCTGCCGAGGGCTTCGCCATGACGCTCGAAGGCGAGACGCTGAAGGGCGAGATCCGCTCGATCGGCAAGGACGGGCAGGTCAACATCGGTGATCAGAAGATCGAGCTCGAAGCGCTGCGCTACATTGCCCCGGCGCAGGCTTCTGGAGCAGAACCTGAGCAGGAGGGAAAGGAATCGTCGCTGCGCATCATCCTGATCTGCGGCAGTGATCTGCGCGCCACCGATCTTGCTTTTGAGGATGAGGATTTCGTCTTCAGCTCTGCCTCCGCCAAGCGCGAATTGACGATACCGGTTGATTCGGTTCGCGCTGTCAGGCTCAGTTTGCCGATCGAGGGTTCGCGTTTCGAGTCCACCTTAGCTTTGGAGGCGGATCAGCGTAAAGAAGACACCGTTTACGTGAATGGGGTAGCTGGCGAGTTGCTCGAGCTCAACTGCCTCATCGAGGGCATCACCGCAGACAGCGTGAGTTTTGATCGCAATGGCAAGAAGGAGACAATTGCCCGTGATAAGATCCATGGGGTCATCCTTGCCTCCCCTGATCTCGATGCGCCAATGCCGACCCGTGCGGTGATGGACGATCGCTCCACATTCGCTGGGAAGGTTGCCTCCCTCTCCGACGGCAAGTTAGCGATCGAGATGATCGACGGTATCGCGGTCGAGTTGCCGTGGGAAAACGTGCGTCGTCTGCGTGTCTATTCATCGCGCCTGGTGTCGGTAGCCGGGCTGGAGCCGAAGGAGGTAAAGACGCAAGCGATCCTTGCGCCCAAGTGGGAATTTCGCCGCAACCTGAGTGTGGCTGGTAATGAGCTGACGATAGGCAAAGACGTGTTTGATCAAGGTCTTGGCCTCGCCGCCGGAATGCAGGTCACCTATGATCTCGAAGGCGATTTTGATCTCTTCACTGCTACCATCGGCATCGATGCCGAAACCCAGCGGCGTGGCGATTGTGAGTTTGTGCTAGTAGGCGATGGACGTGAGCTTTTCCGCCAGCGTGTCCGCGGCAGTGATGCCGCCGAGTTGGTGAAGGTGGTCGTCAGTGGCGTCCGGGAGCTAACGATCGCAGTAGAGCCCGGAGAGAATCTAGACATCTCGGACCACGCGAACTGGGCGGAGGCTAGCCTGCTGCAAGCCAAGTAACTTCGATTTACAACCGAGGCGTTGCGCCCGATGGCGCCAGGCTCTTAACCCAGCACAGAGCCGCTTCGATTAGACTCGCGGCTCTAGCGTTTCCTCAGTACCACGACGATGTCTTCATACTCATCGTCCAATGCCCGATCGATGACGATGTCGTGGTTGAAGTCGTGAAAGGCAACCGGCTCGAACGCTGGCACTTTCGCGAGGAGCCTCTTCAGTTGGGTGGCGTCGTAGGTTCGGAACTCCCAGTTGGTCTCGAGCATTTTCTCTAGCGCGCCCTCGTGTTGGACACGCAGTCGGTTGCGTAGCCGCTCTTTTCGGGTCTTCTTATCGGCGGGCCAGGTGCGGGTGTTCGACACCACTTTCACCCCGTCCCGTTCGACCACCCAGCGTTCGTGTTCGAATTTGTCCCGGCCGTATCGGCTCAGGTGCAGGCCGATCACATAGAGGCCTCCATCCTCTAGGCACTCGGCGACCCTCTCCAAGTTGGCAATCGCATCGGCTTCGCTGGATAGATACTTGAAGGTGCTGACCAAGCAGTGCGCCATGTCATAGCGCTTCTCCGTCTGAAAACTCTGCATTGGGTCGACCCAGAGATTGGCCCAGAGATCATCCTCCGCCAGCCGTCGCTGTGCGAATTCGAGCATGTTCTCGTTTAGATCAAAGCCTTCGACCTCGTATCCGCGCCGGGCGAACTCTGCGACCAGACGGCCACTGCCACAGGCGGGTTCGAGGATGCGGCTCGTGTCGACCGCGCCGTGCTTCCACATCAGAGCCTCGAGGAAATCAGCCTCATTGACCGTGTCCTCGTCGAAGATCAGGTCGTAGTAGAGCGGGGAATCGTACCAGTCGTCGTCGCTGGGCATCACTTATTTTGTCGCGAGACCGTGGCTACCCGAGTTGGCGGTATGCTCATCGAGCAGTCGCTGGTAGTGGCCGAGCGTATGGCGCGCCATCATCTTGAGGACATTGATGCCGTACGGGATCGGGTCGAGGCTCGATGTCTCGTCATCGTAGCGGGTAGGGATCGGTATCTCGGTGCACCGGTGCCCAGCTAGCTGGGCCATGACGATCATCTCGGCGTCGAAGTTGTAGTTGTTCTGCAACTCTTGGTAGGGAATTTCATTCAGGAGCTTGCGTGAGAAAACCATGTAGCCGCTATGGAATTCTGCCATCTTCGTACCGAAGACGAGGTTCTCCATCGTCGTCAGGGCGCGGTTGGCGAAGTAGCGCGAAGCTGGCATGCCGCCCTCGCGCGCACCGCCACCTTTGAAGCGAGATCCCTGAACGATCTCCGACTTGCCCTCGAGGATCGGGACGCACAGCGCAAGCGCAAGATGAGGCGCGTACTGGCCATCCGAGTGAACCACCGGGAACACTTCATATCCCATGTCGTAGCCGTGCGATAAACCCGTCTTCAGCGCACCACCGTAGCCGCGATTTTTCTCGTGGTGGACGGTGATCACATGGGCGTGCTGTTTCTCGAGTTCGTCAGCGATCTCTCCGGTGTTGTCCGGGCTGCCATCGTTGACGATGATCGCTTTTCCGCCGCTCTCGGCGAGTTCCTTTGGCAGGGTGTCGATCACCCCGGGGAGGGTGTCGGCGGCTTTGTATGAGGGGATGACGACAGCGATTTTCATGACAAGTAGTTACTTTGGATACCTTGAACGTCGGATGATAGCGATATTTTTTGCACGGGAAAGCATGAAAATCGCGGGTCGCGGCGGGCACGGCGATGCGCTAGGATTTTCCTGATGCCGACCACCCCGATCACTTTCCTCCTGATTGTCCTTTTCTCAGGCTCTGCTCTCTCCCAACAGGCTCCGATCAGGCGCGCGGAGCTGTCAGCATCGCATCTACAGCCCGAGACGTTCTACTACAACGTTCTCATCACCGGTAAAAAGGTCGGTTGGATGCGGCAGTCGATCAAGCGAACCAAATTTGAAGGGGTGAATGCCTACGCGCTCGAGGGAGAATTTGTGCAGAAACTGCTCAACGAGGGGAAGGAACTCAAGACGACGAGCTTCGACGTCGAGTATTTCTCGGCGGAGAAACCCTACCAATTCCTAGGTGGGAGCACGAAATCGGCTCAGAATGGCTTTCAATCAGCGACGGAGATCGTCCGTTCTGACGAACCTGAAGGCGGGTTCATTGCGAAGATTAGCAGTGGCAGGGCACAGCGCGAAAAGGATTTGGGCGAGATGGATTACACGCTCGGCGATGTGATGGCAGACGCCGTGTGGTGTGAGGAGAACCCAGACGTGGGCGACTCGATCCGGGTGCGTGAACTAGACTTTACTGATCTAGAGATCCGCGCCGCGTCCAATACTCTAGTCGAAAAATTTCCAATGGACGGAGTGGGTGTGATCGAGAGGTGTGGGCTCAAGGCTCGCTACGTGATCGACTACGATGATCCGGTCGGGAAGATTAGTGGCAAGTTCATATGCGATGCGACCGGGAACATGCTCTCCGGGGACATTTCCGGAGCCGTCTCGATCGAACTGACAACCCGGGATGATGCGCTGAAACTCGAGGCGAACCTAGACCTTTTCGAGTCGACCCTGATCAAGATCGACCAGTCACTCGGCGATCCGATGGAGGTGACGGAACTGGTTTTAGAGATCAGCGGCGCCAGTGCTGCGGTGATCAAGAATAGCGCAAATCAGAGCGCCGAATACGACGCTAAGGCTGAGCACCTACTGCTAAAAATTGGGCGCGAGCACGGGACAAAGGCTCGGGTGACCGAAGATGCGCGGGAAACGGCACTCGAGGAGACCAGTGCGTATCCGACCAAAGACGCTCAGATCATCGCACTCACCGAGCGTGCGATCGGCAGGGCGACCCGCCCGAAAGCGAAGATCAAGCGGCTCGTGGATTTCGTCGACACCTTCATCGTCGATGACACTTCGAGCGAACCTCTGTCGGTAAACGACATCATCGACACGCAGCGTGGCGATTGCACCGAACACAGCCAGCTGTTCGTGACGATGGCGCGAGCCGCAGGAATTCCAGCGCGCATGGTCAGCGGGTTTATCTACGGTGAAGCCTCGACCTACTGCTTTGGCGGGCATGCCTGGTGTGAGGTAGAGGTCGACGGTCACTGGCATCCAGTCGATCCGACTTGGGGGGAGACAATGATCAATGCCACGCACATCCGAATCAGTGGCGACCGCCCGTCGGCGCAGGAGATGGAGGTCTACCTAGGTGGCTTGAAGCTTCGTGTGCTCTCTGTGACCGACAAGAACGGCAATCGTCGAGAATTCGCGAAGCCCAGTAAATAGTAGATGGAATCCGCGTGACAGATCGAATCCGAACCTTACAATCCAGCCATGATGAAAAAGAAACTATTCACTATCTGTGCCGCCAGCCTCGGGCTGGTAATTTTCGCTAACGCGCAAGACAAGGAGGCCACCGCCAAGGCCGATGATGCAGGCTTCGTGTCGATCTTCAATGGCAAGGATCTGACGGGTTGGAAGGTCAACGGTGAGAGCACCAAGTCGATCCGTGCAGAAGATGGCAATATCGTCATCGACGGCCCGCGCACCCATGCCTTCTATGCAGGTGCGGTTGGCAACCACGATTTCAAGAATTTCGAATTCAAAGCGAAGGTCAAGACCTTCAAGGGCGCCAACTCAGGGATCTATTTCCACACCAAGTTCCAAGATAAAGGCTGGCCGGACGCTGGCTACGAGTGCCAGGTCAACAATACCCACACGGACTGGCGTAAGACCGGCAGCCTCTACGCGGTCAAAGACAACAAAGAGGAGGTCGCGAAAGACGGCGAGTGGTTTGATTACTACATCAAGGTCGAGGGCAAGCACGTGATCATCAAGATCAACGACAAGGTGATCACTGACTACACCGAGCCAGAAAATCCGGAGCACCTAGCCAAGATGTCCGGACGCAAAATCGGCAGCGGCACCATCGGCCTCCAGGCACATGATCCGAAGAGCGTGGTGTTCTTCAAAGATCTGAAGCTCAAGATCCTGAAGTAGGCGACTCTCGGGCGGCGATAGAATTCGTCGCCTCTAGCCGGTTGTTGTCCGGTGCTGGCAGCGGACGGAAGATGGAGGTAACCGAAGCCGCCACAGACGGTTGCAAAACCGGCCGATGATATTGCCAGCGTTCTTACTCTGATTGTAAGACGGGCACTCGTGGCCGTTGCCATAGCTTCACCTAATTCCAATGGGCAAGAGTGCCCGGCTTACCTGCCTGCCTCCAATAGCTAGCGCTTGTCTTTCGGCATCGCTTCGAGAATCCGGTCGGCTTTCGTCCAGAATCGCTGGCCCTCGAAGCGACCTTCGACGACGACGACGTTGACGAGATCCTGATCGCGTTCGACGATTCTCAGACGCAGCGGTTTCGATTCGACAATGGTGCCGGAACCGATCGAACCTGGTGGTGCAGAGAGATGGTCTCGGAGTGCTTTTTGAACAGTCGCTAAGACGATTGGCTCATCGCTAGGGTCGAAGGTGAAGGGGGAGGACATCGTCTCATTGGTGGACGCTGGGTGTTGGAGCGTGTCGAGTTCCTCGGTGGCCAGTTCGTGTCCATAGTTGGCGGCAAACCAGATGCCCGCAGCGAATAAGAGGCTGAGTGGAATCCAGGCAATAGCGGAGACGGGGAAGCGAGACCTTACCTCGGGTTCGTGGTCTGGGTCGTAGGGCTGTTGACTGAACTGGCTTGGCATTTGTTTTTGAATTCCGACAGGCTCCTAGGTGCGTGACATCCGTTGGAGCCCGAGCTTGAGCGTGTCGCGTTCTGCCTGGCTCAAGCTTAAGAAACCTTCGCGCACAATCTTGTCCATGATAGGATCTATTTCCGTCATCTTGAAAGCTTCAAACTCGGGGCTGGGGACGTGCGCATCAGAGTTCGGCTGAAACGGGCTCGGGTGAGCGGACCACTGCGGGGCATTCGCCCTAGCTTCAGCCGCGGCGCGCTGAACCTGAAGGTCGAACTTGGACAGGGGCTGGCCAATTTTGGCCCACTTACAATACAGGTAGCCGCCCAAGGCACCTCCCAGGTGGGCGAGGTGACCGATGCCGCTGATCATCGGGATCTCGGCACCCTGACCGGCAATCAGATCGATGAAGAAGAAGGCGACCGTCACCAGGATCATCCCCCACACTAGGAACTTGATACGCATGCGCACCGGCAGGATAAGGCCGAGCAGGACGAACACGCGGCGCTCCGGTATCAGCATCCCCAAGGCGACCAATAGCGCGTAGGCGGCCGCTGAGGCACCGGCGATCGGATCCGGAAACACCAGGATGTGTGCGACGCCACCCAGCAGACCGCCGAGCAGGTAGATCTTCAGCACTGCCCAGCCGTCGACGAGGATCTGGACGACCCGCCCACAGACAAAAACCATGAGCATATTCAGACCGACATGCACTGGCAGCGGCACGTCGTGGACAAACATGTAGGTGAGCAGTCGCCAATATTCGTATCGATTGACGAGGTCTTCCCGAGCAAGGCTCCCGAATTGCATCAGCTCAACCATCCCACCGAGGAGCCGGTGCTCCCGCATGAGCCCGGCCGATTGACAGGCAAAAATGATGAAATTGACCAGGATCAGATAGAACAAGACGCTGCCGATGAATGTTCGGTTGGGCGCTATTTTCCTGAAAATGGACATCGGTGGGAAGTGGGGGAAGCCTTAGCACAGCGCTGCACCATTGTCGAATCTGGGGGGATTGCCGAGGCGCTGGACAAAGGCGGCAAGCTGTCTTAAAATCGCCGTCCCGAAAACAACTTTTCCAGAAGCCCCGCCCATGATCAACCCACGTTCCGCCCTCCTCGTATTCACTGTGTTTTGTGCTGCTTTCGCCAGCGCGCCAACCATCGGGCAGGGGCAGGTCACCGAGGCGCAACTCTCACACAAGGCCTACCAGCGTGTGGTCTCATACCTGACCTACGCGATGGGGCAGGATTGGCCAAAATCAGCAGCGCTGATCGAGGAGAACTCTTTGAAGAACTTACGCGATCGCTTCGTCGGACGAATCAGTAGAGCGCGTACCTTCCAGGAGGAACTGGACATGTGCCGGGCACTCGATTGCACCAACCTCGACGAGGTGAAGACGCTCGACCCGACGACCTTCTACATCCGCTACCACGAGGGAATCCAGAAGAGCTACGAGGTTAGCAAGGAGAAACTCGCGATGATCATGCAGACCAAAGAGGTCAAGCTCGTCAGCCTTGCAGAGGAGATCCACGACGGCAAGAGCTACTCGCACGTCCTGGTGCGCACGCGTCACCAGAATGGCGACAAGCTGATCTCGAGTCTCGAACTGGTTTCCATGCTCGATGTCGATGGCGACTGGCTGGTGACGATGGAGGCGCAGAAGCCGACGGTGAGCGCAGTTGACTCGAGCGCCGCGGTGCCAAAAAAGTAGAAGAGGGGTTTGCGAAGGTGCCCGAGGAGGCACCAGTGGCAGTCGAACCCCGTAAGATCAAACAGCCCACCGAAACCAACCCTGCCCGCGACCTCGACGAGGCCGACGGGGAGATAGCCGAATCGGTCGTAGCTACCGAGAAGAAATCTCTGCCGCTGATTCCAATCCTCGCGGGCTTGGTGGCGCTCGTAGTCCTAGGATTGCTCGGCAAGGTCGTGCTGGCTAAGTAGGCGCCGATGCAACCACACCTGTCAGCGGCGATTGCCGAAGCACAGCTAAGTTGGGACGAGGGAGGGATTCCGATCGGCAGCGTCATTGTCCACAATGAAAGTATCATCGGGCGTGGGCACAACCGGCGCGTGCAAGACGGAAGCCCGATTCTGCACGGCGAGATAGACGCGTTCGCGAATGCCGGTCGCCAGGCAGCTGCGGTCTATCGCGAGTGCACTCTCTACACGACTCTCTCCCCGTGTGCGATGTGCAGCGGCGCGATCCTGCTCTATGGAATCCCCAAGGTTGTCGTCGGTGAGAACCGATCATTTCTTGGAGAAGAAGATTGGCTACGTTCCCGCGGGGTGGAAGTCGAAGTGTGCGACGATGAGGCTTGTCGGCAATTGATGCAGCGGATGATGGAGGAGAAACCAGCACTCTGGGCCGAGGACATCGGCGAGTGATTCGTCGCTTGCGGATGAATCCGTCATGCGTAAGATGGCCTCGATGATTCGTTCAATTTCACTCCTGCCAATGATTTGGCTACTCTGGGTTTTCCCCGGAGTGGTTTCGGCATGCGTGTGTGATTGATCGATCGATTGAACTGAGATTACCAATCTAAGCTGCTGAACCCGCTCCGTTACTGGAGTGGGTTTTTTGTTTTCCATGCAAGAGACAGCCGACACCACCAACCCGAATGATCCGCGCCGACGCTGGGAGTCACTCAAGACTTACCTGATCGTCGCAGCGTGTGCTGTATTCTTCTGCTCGAAAGGCGTGTTCATTAAGAGTGCCTACGGCGTTGG
>JBLHKE010000305.1:0-8772 GCA_047619485.1 Verrucomicrobiales bacterium
CTCTGTAGCTGCTGCCTCTGTAGCTGCTGCCCCTGTAGCTGCTGCCCCTGTAGCTGCTGCTCGAACGGGGGCTGACCCGCGGGGGCGCGTGGCCGACTGTCAGGCGACTGTTGCCGCGGCTGTATACAGAGCGTGTGCTGTGTGCGTGGCCGTGATGGTTGCAGCGACCTGGGCGTGTGCAGCCGGAGGTGCATCGATCGCGGATCCAACCGTAGTTTGGCGTGCCACAGCGTTGGTAGGAGGTGACTCGGTAGGTGGCGTAGAGCGCGTCGCCGCATTGGTTGTAGCCGACGACACGTCGCTGGGTGCCTGCTTGGGCGATGGGTGCCAGTAGTCCGACGGCGAAAACTGCGGCGATGAATATGATAAGTTTCTTCATGGTGTTGTCCTTTCGGTTTTGGGTTCTTCGCCGGTAGGATCCCGGCTCGCATCGTTCGACGGGCTGCACATTTGGGGTATTCAACGATTCGATACTTTTTTCTCGAATCCCTGCACCAGCGCTGGCAGCACTGCGCACTTTCGCCTGTTCGGATGCGGGTAGGATTTCAGTGTCAGCCCACGTGTGGATCCGCCGGGTTCATGCTGACTGTCTCTGGAAACAAGACCTGCAGGTGCTGCCGCTGATTCGCGATTGGCGGGAGGATGCTTCTTTCGATACGCGGTCTCCTTACCTTGAGATCGTGGACAGGCGCCTTTCGGAGTTCACCAAAGGCGCTGACAGTCGGCCACGCTGGGGATTCGTAAGTTCAGCGGATAGAAATTTCAACCTCCGCAGAGCCGATCGATTTCGAGGAGGCTTTGAGGACAATCTTGGTAGGTCTTCGTCAGCCATACGTGCCTGTAGAATCCGGATCCGTTGTAGCAGCGGAAGGCGGGTTGTTTTGAATTAGCCACCTCTTACTCGCATACCTTTCACGCTCCCCGATTACTAGGTCGTGTGCCCGCCAGTCCTAGGCCGGCGCGAACAGGAACTCAAGACCGTTTGGCGCGAGCCGTAGCTGGGAAATATCGATCATCGAGGCGGCCACCGCGGCGTCCTCCTCCGGAGATCGAACCCACACAGACGCGCCCTTCCACCAGATCGATCGCGGCGGTGGCTGCCACACACACACACAAGCCCTTGCAGATCGCGCGCTTCCCAACCAAGATAGCCGCCATGAATATGAACGCCCTAATCGTCGGCACAGGTGAGTACAGCACCGGCTTCGTCGGCGGGACCGCGAGCAGCTCGGACAAGGGCGCAGGTGTCGTCGGCCTTTGCCTCTTCCATCAGCGCGCCCTGGGCAATCTCAATCGAGTCCTGATGGCGGGTACCAACGGCACGAAGTTTCCGGCGATCCGCGAGCACCTGGACCAGCAACTAGGTCAGCGTTACCGGAATCTCGACACTGCTTTCGAGAGTTTCCCCGCCGATAATTGTGGCCGCGACACCGAGGCCTACCTGATCGCAATGGACAGCCTACACCCCGGCGACTGCGTTCTGGTCTTCACTCCGGACGACACCCATTTCACCATCGCTACTGCGGCGGTGGAGCGCGGGCTGCACGCGCTGATCGCTAAACCTATCGTCCAAACGACTGCCGATCACCGGGCGCTCATCGACGCCGCCGAGCGCAAGGGCGTGCTGGTCGCCATGGAAGTTCACAAACGCTGGGATCCGATTTACGCCGACGCGAGGGACAAGATTCGCGACCTTGGGGATTTCAGTTTCATGAACGCTTACATGAGCCAGCCCAAATCGCAGTTGGAGACCTTTCGCGCCTGGGCGGGCAAGTCGAGCGACATCAGTTACTACCTCAACGCCCACCATATCGATTTCCATAACTGGGCCATCGGCCACCGTGCCAACCCTGAAAGCGTGACCGCTTTCGCCGCGACGGGGGTGGCCGAGGCGAAGGGGATTCCGACTGAGGACACCATCAGCCTGGCGGTGAAATGGCGGAACCATGACAGCGGCAATCTCGGTACCGCGCTCTACACCTCATCGTGGATCGCCCCCAAAAGCGATGTTCACTCGCAGCAACGCTTCCACTACATGGGCCACTCCGGCGAGATTCAGATCGACCAGGCGCATCGAGGTTATGCGATCGCAACCGACGCCGGCGGCTTCTCCTCGCCGAACCCGCTGTTCATGAAATACCTCCCAGACGCCGAAGGGCAATTCGCAGGCCGCTCCGCCTACGGCTATCAGAGCATCGAAGCCTTCCTAGACGCGGCCTGCTCTGTCCGCGAAGGCCTGAGCCAATCCGCTGACTGGGACGACAAGCTCGCCACCGCGCGCCAGACCCTACCGGTTACCCAGATCCTCGAGGCCGGCCGGCAGAGCCTCGATTCCGGCGGTGCTACCGTAATCATTGAGCGGAGCTGATCGCTGCGTTCAAAGACGGTCTATCACCCCTCCTAGAATCAGATATTGTCGCCCTCGCCGCTAGTCTCCTCAGCGTATTTGCCATCTTTTGGCGCGGACTGGATAGCATAGCCCGGCCGATTAATTGCACCAAACGGATCCTGTGTGGTGGAGTCGTGAGCTATTATTCTGCGAGGCGGAAGTAGTGATGGGTTCCGGATTTAGGAATGGTCAGTGTCATCTGATCATCAACACGCGCCGGAATATCGGTGACAGGCACCCAAGACCCTTGGGCTAGGGTCGGCGATGAGTAGAGTGTGAGGGGGATGCTTGCGGGCCAATTGAGGGTGATTGAACTGGCGCCCTCGAGAGTAATCGAAAGGGCGTAAATATCGATAGGATTGTCCAAATCGACGGCGATTACCCATGTGGAGGTTGACGTTGGAGCTGTTGTTTCGATGTAGCCGGCGGCTTCGTTGACGACGGCGGGGATGGCTTCCCAGACGGATCCGTCAAAGCGGAGCATGACGGCGCGGGAAGGATCGAAGGCGGCTGGGAGAAGAGCCGGGTCGTAAGCAAAGCGGAAACGGAAGGTTGCTGTGTTTTCTGGGGGGCGTGCGCTGTTGTGGTCGAGAACCCACTGTTCGCCTCCGGGTTGGTAGCGGGCAGGGATCAGTGAGGAGGACGTCACTCCGAGTGATCGCCAGCCGACGAAGAAGCTATGGCCGTCCGTGGTGGAGGCAGGAGCAACCTCGACGCCTGCAAGATCGAGACCGTTCCAGATGTTGGCTTGGAGCGGAACGGTTGCGTAGGTGAACGTGGCGGGTTTTTGTCGGTTGGTTAGGAAATATCCGCTCGAGTGGATCAAGAAGATGTCGCCCTGGGCGTTTGAGGTGATAGCCTCGTATTGCGAGGACAGCCCGTTGACCTCGCCGACGGTGGTTGCTCCTTCGAGCCTAGTGATGAAGGTGCGACCGCCTCCGGTGTAGTTCCCCGGTGTCGCGTAGGCAAAGTAGATCCCATCGTTGCCTCGGGCGAAGCCGATCGGTTTGATCGACAAATCTTGGGCTAGTGGGATTCTTGACCACGAGCCGGCCGCGGAGCGGTACCATAGCTGGCCGGTGTCACGGAAGCTGCCATCGTCGAAAGCGATGGCGTAGACTTGATTATCGTCTCCGATCAGGGCGCCGATTTCGGTGTCGGCGATGATGGTTTCGGGAGACCAGTCGGCACCGTCCCAGCGCCGGATTTGACCGTCGTAGCCGCCGACAAAGATGCGATCATTGGTTGGCGCCCAGAGGGCGGTGAAGTATTCTTGGCTGGCCTGCTCAAGTGGGAGGCGGAGGATCTCGACCGCCGTGGAGTCGCTGTCTGGCCAGTAGGCGACGCGTTGGGAATCGCACATGTGCAGCCTGCCTGACGATGAATAATCGAGCTGAAGATCGTTGCTGGTGAAGTAGTCGCCTTGGCGGCGGATCCACCCGCTGCTTTCCTTTGTGTAAATCCCGCTTCTACCGGTTTGGAAATCGTCGAAAACGATAGTGAATTCGCCGTCGGGCCGGGATGCTGCGTCGATGACATTGGCACTGTGGGAAGCATCTTCGGGCATGCCTTCGGTGGGGTAGCGGGTCACGGTGCTGCCATTTGAAGTTGCCAGGGCCATGGCGGGATCCTGGTAGTTGAGACCATTGCCGAAGAGTAGGATATCGTCGTCGCCGGATGCTGTCGCACCGTTGAGGCGGCCATTGAAGTAGCTCCCGTGGCTGAAGGCGAGCGGGCTAAGGGTCGAGGATGTCGTATCGAACTGGTAGACGCCGCCCTCGTTGTCGACGACGAACAGCTGGTCGCCGTAGGCGTCGGCGGCTTGCCAGCTGCCGCGCACCTCGTTGCCGTATTCGGTATTCTGAGTCGGCGCAGCCCCAGTGAAATGGCGGATCGTCCGATCGACGAAGAAGTAGAGGTCATCGGGGCTATTTCCACGGATATCGAGGATCTGGCCACTACCGAAGAAACCACCTTCGCCGAGCTCGAGGTCAGTCCAGGTGCCATCGGGATTGCGCTTGAAGACGGTGCCCCAGTTGTGACCCGCGTAGACGTGATCGGCATCGATGGCGTGGATGGTGGTGAGGATGTTGATGCTGAAATTCCCCTCTTCGAGTTTTTGCTCAAGAGTCCAGTTGGTGCCGTCGAAATGGATGACTTGCCCGTGCGTGCCGACCATAAAGAGGCCGAGGCCATCGACCCATTGGACGTCATTCATACTGCCTTCTGGGAATGCTCCAGGTATCGCTCCTTGGAAATCGATGTTGTTCCACTTGGTGCCGTCCCACTTGAAGAGGGACAAGTAGCTTTCAATGATCGCCCAGACCTCGGTCGGTGACTGCACCCAGACATCGGACAGGGTTAGGCTCTGACCTGCCCAGTCGACGGGGGGTGGCATTTTCAGCCAAGAAGACCCGTCGTAGTGGAGGACGACTGATTTGTCATCGTTGGTGGATTGGTAGGAGTCGCCGCCGACTGCCCAGATGTTGTCGCTGCTGGTGCCGTGGATGCTGAAGAGCGGACGCTCGGTCGGCGTTTCCATTTCGGTCCAGGTGGTGCCGTCCCAGTGGAAAATGACGCCGCCATCTCCGGCGACGTAGACGCTGTTGGTGTTCTCCGCCCAGATGGCGTTGAGGGAGTTCTGTGTGGGGTATGCCGAACTGAAATGCCAGTCTGGGGAGAGGCTGGCAGATGCGGGAGCCGCTTGGAAGAGTAGAGCTAGCCCGAGGGCGAGTGCCATCGCGTATCCCGATCTCTGAGACGGATGCGAACGGAGTTTATGTAGCTTGTCCATACCGCTATCATCAACTTGAGAAACACCAAATACCTTGCATTTACTGCGAAATCTAGAGCAAGGGTTGACTCTGGAAATTTGTTTTTTGGGTGGCGCTCTTGAGAAGATGGGACAAAAGGGGGAGCCATACGATAAGGGTGAACCAAATGGTGCCGCTACCACGGTTCCCCCGACGGGTCGCCGGGTTAGCCCCCGATCTCTTCGGCCCCGAGGCGCGTGCTTCTATTGACGGCTGGGTAGGAATCCGGTAATCTCCTGTCCGATCCGATGCGACTCCGGCACCTTCATTGCACGTTCCTAGCGCTGTTGCTCTCTGTTTCTGCAGAGGCACAGGTCGACTACTTGCGCGACATCAAGCCGGTTCTCAAGGAACGCTGTTACGCCTGTCACGGAGCGTTAAAACAGAAAGCCGGGCTGCGACTGGACAGCGCACAGGGCATTCACGCCGGCGGCGATGACGGCAATATATTGGACGATTTGATCGGCAGAGTCACCCACGCAGATCCTGACGAGCGCATGCCGCCAGAAGGCAAGCCGCTCGACCCCGAGCAAGTGGCAGTGATCCGCGCATGGCTCGATGCCGGCGCGCCGATCCCGGAGGGAGAGCAAGGCGAAGATGATCCACGTGATCATTGGGCCTTCCAGCGCATCGAGCCTCAGTTGATTCCTTCCGTTGGAAAGAAGAATCCGATCGATGCCTTCCTCGAATGGAAGCGGGTCGGGACTGGGCTCGACAAACAACCTTCGGCGCAGCGTTCGCTGTTGATCCGTCGCGTCTACCTCGACCTGATCGGCCTGCCGCCAACGCTCGAACAACTCCGCGACAAGCGCGCGTGGGAAGACATCGTCGACGAGTTGCTAGCGAGCCCGCAGCACGGCGAACGCTGGGGACGCCACTGGATGGATGTCTGGCGCTACAGCGATTGGTACGGCTTGGGCGCGCAGTTGCGCAACAGCCAGAGACACCTCTGGCACTGGCGCGATTGGATCATCGCGTCGATCAATGCCGACAAGGGTTACGATCGCATGGTCCAGGAGATGCTCGCCGGCGACGAACTCGCTCCTGGCGATCTTGAGGTGGTGCGCGGCACTGGCTTCCTCGCGCGAAACTACTACCTGTTCAATCGCACCACCTGGCTCGACAGCACCATCGAGCACAGCGGTAAAGCCTTCCTCGGGCTGACTCTCAATTGTGCCAAGTGTCACGATCACAAATACGACCCAATCACACAGCTCGACTACTACCGCTTCCGCGCGATTTTCGAACCGCACCAGGTAAGGCTCGACCCGCTGCCGGGCGTGATCGATTTGGCGAAGGGCGGGCTGCCGCGCGTGTTCGACGATCAGCCCGACGCCCCGACTTACTTGCACCTGCGTGGCGATGAAAAAAATCCTGACAAAGACACCAAGATTGAACCCGGCGTACCGGCGATCCTTGCAGGCTTCGCTCAGGAGCCGACGCCGATCGACCTGCCGCACACGGCCTATGCGCCAGGTTCGCGAGATTACGTGCAAGGCGACCGCCTGGCAGCCGCGCAGCGAGAGCTCGACAAGGCGAAACAGGCGCTGGCGAAGATCGCCGAGCAGGTAGCTCCGCAGCCGCAATCGACGGTTTCGGAGTTCGCCATTGCCGAGGAGTTCGACGCCCCAAACGATGAGCTTTGGGAGATCAACGGCGACGATTGGGAATACCGCGATGGGGTATTGGACAAGACGACATCGAACCGAGAGAATAATGTCGTTGTCCTGCGCAAGAAAGCGCCGCGTGACTTTGAGTTGGTCGCGACTTACACGATCACCGGTGGTACGACTTACAAATCGATCGGCTTCCGCTTCGATCGCATCGACGGTGGCAAGAACCAGCACCAAGTCTACACCAGCGCCCACCAACCTGGTCCGAAGTTGCAAGTCTCTCACACCGTCGACGGCACAGACCAATATCCGCCGTCCGGCCGGGTCAACCGCCCGATCAAAGTGGGCGAGCGCTACGAGCTGAGGCTGGCGGTGCGCGATCGGCTCCTAAATATCTGGCTCAACGGCGAATTCGTGCTCGCCTACCTCTTGCCCAAGAGGCACGAGGATGGTTCGATTGCGTTTTCTGCCTTCGATGCGACCGCTGCGTTCGATTCGATTTCGATCCGAGCGCTTCCAGCTGATCTGAAACTAACGCCAGCCGGAGGTGTGGACACTTCGATCGAAGCCGCCGAGGAGCTAGTCGCCTGGCGACAGCTGGAACTGCAGGCGCTCGAGGCGAAGATTGCAGCAGACCAGTCACTGTATTCCGGGGCCGACAATTTTTCACTCTGCAGTGCAGCCGCTGGGATTGCTGAGCGCCACGCCCGTGTCGCCAAGGCGAAGTATGAGATACGGCGCGACCGCAACGATGCCAAAAAGTTGGCTGCAGCGCAAAAACGATTGGCCGCGGCGGAGAAGGTCGATCCGCCGCATAGCTACGCTCCGATCCGCGTCTCGCGTAAAGCTCTCGAGAGTCCACAACACAAGTTCGATCAATATCCTCCGACCTATGCGAAGACCAGCACCGGTCGCCGACTCGCCCTAGCGAATTGGATCATCCACCGCGATAATCCGCTCACCGCACGGGTCGCGGTCAACCACGTGTGGATGCGCCATTTCGGCGAACCGCTGGTCGAGACCGTGTTCGATTTCGGTCGCCGCGCCAAACGACCGCTGCACGCAGAGCTGCTCGATTTTCTCGCCGCTGATTTCATCGATTCTGGCTGGAGTTTCAAACACCTCCACCGGTTGATCGTCACCTCGGAGACATACTGCGCCAGCACATCCAACCTTGGCGCCGATGCGCACACGCGCGCAAAAGATGCCGACAACCACTACTACTGGCGTGCCAACTCGCGCCGCATGGAATCGGAAGTCCTGCGCGATAGCCTTTTGAATCTGGCTGGGACGCTCGACCTTCAGTCTGGAGGTCCACCGGTCGATCCGAACGCAGGTGGCACTCGAAGAAGTTTGTATTTCAGGCACTCGCGCGACCACAAAAATCAATTCCTATCGATGTTCGACAACGCCGATCACCTCGCCTGCTACCGCCGCGCCGCGAGCATCATGCCGCAACAGGCGCTAGCGCTGTCGAACAGCAAGCTGGCGCTCGAGGCATCAGAAAAAATCGCCGCGCGGATTGGCGGGGAAGGGGATGCATTTATCAAGCGAGCCTTCGAGACGCTGGTGTGTCGTGAACCGGATCCGGCAGAGGTCGAGGCCTGTCGGGAATATATCGAACAGCTCCCGAACAAAGATCGGGTTCAAGCGCGACTGGTTCACGCTTTGCTGAACTTCAACGATTTCGTGACGATCCGTTAAGGATGTGCGGCGCGGGGACTCGATTTCTGGCTAGAACCATTCGTGGTTGAATTTTGGCGCAGTTGCTCTGACGGTTCAATGCTGGTAGGGTGATCTTCCTCATGCGTTCTCCAATCACCAGTCACGCAGTTCGCCGCAGGGCATTTCTGCAAGGTAGCTCACTCGGTTTTGGCGGTCTCGCTTTGAACTCGATGTTACGCGGGGCCGAAGGAGTTTGGTCGCCACCGTCTGGTCGCCCGCATTTTGCGCCGCA
>JBLHKE010000306.1:0-8764 GCA_047619485.1 Verrucomicrobiales bacterium
AGAGCGCGTTCTGAGCGTAGGCCTCGGAAATTCGGCGGCGTCAGCGGAGTTGGCATGTTTCTTCATCGGCGCGCAGCGACGTAGCACGGAGTTGCACTCCGTGGGTGGCAGCTGTGGGACTTGGGCTTTCTCTTAAGGTGAGGCTGGAGGATGCGGGAAGATGCTTGGGGATGTGGGGTGCGAGAGCGTTGTTGCTCTCTTTGATGCAATCCACGGAGTGCAACTCTGTGCTACGCTAGCGGCGGCTGCTCGCTGGCTTCGGCATACGCCTGGTAGCGTAATGCTCGTGCCTCCAAGCGTTCGCGCAGTTCGGTTGAGGCGTTTCTTGGGCCGTCGGGGCAGGTGGTGGTCACTGCGGTTAGCAGGGTGACGAGATTCTTGACGTCGACTAGGGCGACGTACTCGGGTTTGATGCGACCGTAGTCGCCGCAGTTGTGGTAGTTGCCCAGCGGGACGGACATGCCGGCGGTGATGATGCCGTAAGTTTGTAGGGCGGTCGCCTCGCAGGAACCACGGTCGAGAAGCGCTCGCTGGATCGGGAGCTGGTTCTCTTCTGCCACGCTCAGCAAGGTAGCTGTCGCGTCGCTGTTGAATATCGACATGCGATCACCGACACGGCACATCGGACCGTTGCTCATGCGTGCGCTGTCGGGCGGTAGGCTGGTCTCGATCGAAACGAAGACGCATTCGCGGTCGAGTGGCCAGTTCTTGGCTAGTTCGATCGCCCCATAGAAACCGACCTCCTCGGCGCGGGTGAAGATCCCGACGCAACTGGTAGCCACTTTGTCTCTCTGCAATTGGAGTAGCGTGCTGACAATGGCGGCGCAACCGATCAGGTCGTCGCAGGCACGTGAACTGATCAGACCTTTTTCAAGTTTGAAATCGATGAGATCCCACATGGCGAAGTCTCCAAACTCTCGGATTGGTGTTTCTGTCTGGAAATACCGGTTCGGGACGCCACCGAGAAAAGTGAACCCGTCGCGTTGTCGGGACGTTTTGATCGGCGGGATGCCGGGCGTATCGGTGGGAAGGGATTTCACCCAGCCGGGATGATCCATGTGGGAACCGAGAGCCCAGCGAGGGGGGGAATCTGTCCCTTCATAGTAGGCGAACAGGTTGCCGACCCCGTCCAGTTCAAGACGGATATTAGCCTGATCTCCAAGTAGTTTGGAGATTGCATTGCGCACGGAATATTCGTGGAAGGGGGCGGTGGGTTGGGCTAGGATTTTGCGTAATATCGTGAGCAAACTTTTTTCATCCATAGAACATTGCCGAGTTATTGGGGGTGGCTGTTAATTAGCTAGTACTACGATTGTGTCCAATTGGAAGAAAATTCGCTATCGGATCGAGTGGCTGCTGGTGGCGACGGCTGCCACGCTAGTTCCGCTGCTGCCGCGGCCGGCTATTTTGTTCTTGGCGAAAGTGTTAGGGCGTCTCGCCTATATTTTCGACAGGCGTGGTAGGACGACCGCGCTAGAGAATCTACGGGTGGTGTTCGGGGAGGAAAAATCCGAGGCCGAGCGGGTGGCGATCGCGAAAACATCGTTCCAGTTGTTCGCCCGTAGCATGCTTGACTTGTTCTGGGGCGCGAACCTGACCGCGGAGAATTATCAGCGCTACATCGAGGTGCAATTCGCGGATACGGAAGCGGAGGCGCGGGCGAAGGATGGCGGTCTCCGGATCACCGCCCACTATGGGAACTTCGAGTGGATCGCGTTGATGCTAGGGTTCCGCGGCACGCCGTCACACGTGGTGGCACAGGACTTCAAGAACCCACTGCTGTCCGAGCTCTTCAGCCGGCGGCGTGAGCATAGTGGTCATAAGATGATCTCTCAGGATCGCGCGATGATCCGGCTCATCAAGGTGTTGAAGAAAGGTGGGCACGCGGCGTTTCTCAGCGACCTGACCGTGAAACCCAGCAAGGCATCGGTGGTGATCGAGTGTTTTGGCCTGCAGACCTGCGTCACGCTGTTGCACGCGGTATTGGTTGAACGCTTGGGGGTGCCAGTTGTTTCCGGGGTGGGGATCCCGCGTCCTGATGGAACCTACTTGATGAAAATTTTCGACGGGCCGCGGTTCGAGGAGGGCGCGAGCCAGCAGGAGATCGCGCAGGCGTGCTGGGATGTGTTCGAGCCCCAGTTGCGCGAGTACCCGGAGCCTTGGCTGTGGATGTACAAACACTGGAGATTCCGCCCGCGCGGCGAGGAGGGGGATCGCTACCCTTCCTACGCGAACCACTCGAAGGCGTTCGATAAAGTGGCGGCGCGGAGAGATTCGGTTTAGGCTCGCTGACATTTGAAATGAAAAAATCTGGCCTCATCCTAAAAATCGACTGCCCGGACCAATCGGGAATCGTCGCGAAACTCGCCTCCTACGCGTCGCTCCATGGCGGCAATCTGACCGAGTTCTCACAGTTCACCGATAGCCGGCGCGGACGTTTTTTTGCGCGACTCGAGGTCGACACGGCGGGGCTGAATGTCGAGGAGGATGACTTTATCGAAGGCTTCGGGACGCTCGGGCGTGGATTGGAGGCACGCTGGCACTTCCGCAAGCTGCCCTACCGCATGCGCACCGCTGTGATGGTGACAGGGACCGACCACTGCTTGAATGAAGTCGTCTGGCGCACGCAGTTGGGCGAGTTGCCAGTCGAGATCACGTCCGTGATCGGCAATCGTGAGAACTGCCGGAAGCGTGCCGACAACGCCGGGTTGCCGTTCCACCTGATCGACATGGAGGGCGACAAGAAGCAGAGCGGCTTCGAACAGATCGGCAAAATTCTCAAGGACGAGGAGGTAGAACTAGTCGTGCTCGCGCGGTTCATGCAGATTATCCCGGAATGGATGTGCGCGGAGTATTCCGGGCGTATCATCAACATCCACCACAGCTTTCTACCGGCCTTCATCGGTGCGAACCCCTACAAGAAAGCCTACGATCGTGGGGTGAAATTGATCGGGGCGACCTGCCACTATGTCACCGGAGAACTCGACGCGGGACCGATCATCGAGCAGGAGGTGAAGCGCGTGCAGCACTTCCACACACCGAATGATCTGGTGCGGCTGGGGCGCGATTGCGAACGCACGGCGCTGGCGCGTGGCATCCGTTACCACGTACACGATCGCACGATCGTCGACGGCAATCGCGCGATCGTGTTTCCGGATTGATGTGGTCCGCTGCCCGGACCAGAAAGTTTCGCTCGCCCGCCATCGCAGGGTAGCCATCGTTAGGGGATGACACCTGAACGAACTGCCGAGCTATGCGCGATTTATCGCGATGGGTTATTAGATGACACCATCCCGTTCTGGTTCCCACGTTGTATCGATGCGGAGCACGGGGGATTTTTTGGTAGTTTTGACGCAGATGGGACGCTGGTGGATTCGGACAAGAGCGTTTGGCAGCAAGGGCGCAAGACCTGGATGTTGGCAACGCTCTACAACACGGTCGAGGCGCGGCCTGAGTGGCTGGAATGGGCAAAATCGGGTGCTGAATTTCTCGAGTCGCACTGTTTCGACGACGACGGCCGGATGTTTTTCCATGTGACGCAGGACGGGCGCCCAATCCGTAAACGGCGGTACATTTTCTCCGAGACCTTTGCCTGCATTGCCTTCGCAGCACTCTCGAAGGCGACCGGCGATGCGCGTCTTGCCGAGCGGGCGACAGAACTGTTCGAGGTGATCGTGCGCCACTATGACGATCCGAGCCTGTTCGATCCGAAGTTCACCGATACCCGCCCGGGCAAGGGGCTCGGGTTGCCGATGATCCTGATGGTCACGGCTCAGGTGATGCGGGAGAATCTCGGCACCGACGTCGATGCGCTGATCGATCGGATTGTTGACGAGGTGCGGCGCGATTTCATCAACCACGAGTATCAATGCGTGATGGAGACGGTCGGCCCCTCTGGCGAACTGATCGATCATTTCGACGGGCGCACGCTCAATCCAGGTCATGCGATGGAGTGCGCATGGTTCATTTTGCACGAGGCCAAACATCGTGGCGGTGACACGCAGCTGCTGGCGCTGGGGACGAAGATGCTCGATTGGATGTGGGAGATCGGCTGGGACAAGGAACACGGAGGTATCCTCTATTTCAAAGACGTGAAAGGGCTGCCTGTGCAGGAATACTGGCATGACATGAAGTTCTGGTGGCCGCAGAACGAGACGATCATTGCGACCTTGCTGGCGCATCAGCTGACCGGCGACGCGAAGTATGAGCAGTGGCACCGACAGGTTCACGATTGGGCTTACGCGCACTTCCCGGACAAGGAGAATGGTGAGTGGTATGGGTACCTGCATCGGGACGGGCGGATCTCGTCGACCTTGAAGGGGAATCTGTGGAAGGGGTTCTTCCACTTTCCACGGATGCAGTGGTATTGCTGGCAACTACTTAAATGAACCTCACCTGGAAGAAGGTTCGCTTGGAATTAAAGCACCCGTGGACGCTGGCGCGGGGGACGTCAGATTTTAAGGAGTATTGGTTCGTCGAGCTGGAGGAGGACGGCTTGATCGGCTTTGGTGAGGCTGCGCACAACGTCCGCTATGGGGAGTCGCTTGAGTCGGTGGAGGAATATTTTATCAACGGTGCGGTTGGAGTCGGTCCCGCAGCCGCACGCGCGGCGGTGGACGTCGCCCGGCATGATCTTGCTGGCAAGAAGTTGGGGAAGCCGGTGTTCCAGTTGTTGGGAATCGATGCGCGCGAGCTTGCGCCTACCAGCTACTCAATCGGGATCGATTCGTTGGAGATGGTGAAATCGAAGATTGCGGAGTCGGGCGAGTTTAAAATTCTCAAGATCAAGCTCGGTGGTGACAACGACGAGGAGGTCATGCAGGCGGTGCGTGAAGTGACCGACAAGGTCGTGCGCATCGATGCCAATGAGGGGTGGAAAGATCGGGAGTTTGCGCTGCGCCGCATCGAGTGGTTGGCCGACTTGGACGTCGAGTTCGTCGAACAGCCGATGCCGGCTGGAAACCTCGAAGACTTGGTTTGGCTGAAAGAGCGTTCGCCCCTGCCGCTCGTCGCGGATGAGGATGCCTGTAGTCTGGGTGATTTGCCGGGACTGGCGGATGCTTACGATGGGATCAATGTGAAGCTGATGAAGGCGGGTGGGATTGCGCCTGCCCACGAGATGATATTGGCGGCACGGGAACTGGGATTGAAGGTGATGCTCGGCTGCATGATCGAATCGTCGCTCGGGATCTCGGCTGCGGTGCAGCTGGCTCCGCTGGCGGAATGGATCGATCTGGACGGCCACCTGCTCGTGAGAGATGATCCGTTTGGCGGGCTGGCGTGCGTTGGTGGCAGGCTGGTGCTTCCCACAGGTGCTGGATTGGGTGTCATTCCTATGGCTTGAATGCGGGGGACCTCCTAGCCGCCAGATGACTCAATACGCAATTTGCTTGAACTGCCATTCGTTCCTAGCTGAGTATTGCCGAGATTATGAATGTGAATTTTCCCTCCATCCTTGTCATAGCTGTCAGCGTCGGCCTCCTCGCCGCTGGTATCGCCGGAGCTGCTGACCTAAAGCACCTTTGGGATTTCGAGGGTGAGCAGTGGTGGCTCGATAAGATGGGCCGTGCGCATGGGATCGAGCCTGGCGAGAGCACGACTTTGGCGACGGAAGCCGGCGCGGGAGAAATTGGGCGTTCGTTGAAAGTCGCGGCGCTGATTGGCGGCGTCGATGATCACCTCACGCTCAATGCCGCAGAACTCTACCAGCCTGGGAATGAGGGGTTCAGCCTTGTCTACTGGATTAAGATGGCGAATGACCAGGCGACCAGTGGGCGCGGGATTTTTGACTTTTCTGGCAATGGTCGAGACGGTATCCATTGCCTCTACATCGGGACGTCGGACGAACTCGCGGTGCGGATCGATTTCTCAGGTGCTGGAGTGGTGTTGGCAAAAGCAGCCCTCGGGCTGGAGGATGATCGGTGGCACTCGGTCGTCGTCACGTACGATTCGACCAACGGCCTCGAAGTGCATATCGACGGGTTTGGGGTCGATGCTTCCGCGGCAGCGGTGGCTGGTTCGGTGTCTCTGGCGACCGATCCCTATCTCGGTTCGTTCAACTTCAATGGAAACGAGCGCCAGAATGGCCTCGGGGGAAACCTCGATGACTTCGCGTTCTACTCGGGCGTGTTGACCGAAGAGGAGATTGTCGCAGTGTCGGTTCGCTCCCTTCCCCCGCTAGATCCGATCGAGTCGATTACCTACGGTGACGGGGGGATCACGGTTCGCTGGCCAGCACCTGAGGGGACAGTGTTCTCATTGTGGGGATCGTTGGATCTGGTTGCCGGCGAGTGGCAGGAAGTGTTCGATGATGTCGAGGCTGGCCCGGATGGTGCCAGCGCGTCGTTCAGGTTGGAGGACGTGATTTTTCCCACACCGGAGATCCTACCGACACGAATGTTCTTCCGAGTGCAACGCCCTACCAAATGAAATTGATCTGCTGGTGCTTGTGGGGGTGTTTGATCGGCAGCGCCTCCGCGTTGGAATTGCGCGAGGATGAGCGGGTGATCGAGGTTCTCGGCGCCGATCAGAAACTCCTCTTGCGTTACCACAAAGCGGAGCGCCCGGTGCCAGATGGCGTCTCCAATGACTACCGGCGTAGTGGCTACATCCACCCGGTGATGACAACGGACGGACGGGAGTTGACGGGAGATTTTGCTGCGGATCACCTCCATCAACACGGCATGTTTTTTGCCTGGACCAGTGGCAAGTATGATGGGCGCAAGATCGACTTTTGGAATCAGAAGAAAGTCGAGGGGCGCGTCGCCCACCGCAGAGTCTTGGGTAAGAGCATCAGGGATGGCAAAGCTTGGTTCGCGGTAGAGCTATCGCATTTCGACCAGCGGGAGGGCGGGGTCGAGATCCTTCGGGAGTTGTGGATGGTGACTGTCCACGAACCTGAGGGGGATCACTATTGGTTTGATTTGGAGAGCCGGCAGCGGCTGGTTGGAGAGAAGCCTTTGCTGATCGAGAAGTATCACTACGGCGGAATGGCCTTGCGTGGAAATGCGGTCTGGTTGGGGAAGGGAGATGTCTGCAATTTTCTGACAAGTGCGGGGAAGACGCGCGCAGATAGTAACCACACGCGGCCGGACTGGGTGGCGATGTGGGGGGAACTCGGTGGCAAGCCCGCATCGCTCGTTGCGATGGGGCACAAAAATAACTTCCGTGCACCGCAACCCGTTCGGGTGCATCCCGATAAGCCATACTTCTGTTTTGCACCGATGGTGAATGGGGCATTTTCGATCGAGAAGGGCAAAGGGTTTGTCTCGCGCTACCGCTTCGTTGCCTCGGGTAGGCGCGCGAGCCTGGATTGGATCGATCCGCTCTGGAAAGCTTACTCAGCAGAGTAGAATGGCTGGTGTTGACCTGACTTGGAATTCTTCCTAGCATCGCAGCATGAACTCCCCGCATCCTTCCAACCGTCGCCAGTTTCTGAGATCAACCGCGATGGTGGGGGCGTCAGCTTTCGCCGCCCCTGCGATCTTCGGACAGGAGAAAGTGACGAAGAAATATCGCACCGCGCTAGTCGGGACGGGATGGTGGGGGATGAACATCCTCGGCGAGGCGATGCGGGCTGGAAGATCGACGATCGTCGCGCTGTGCGACGTCGACCAGCGCTACTTGAAACCCGCTGGTGAGAGGGTCGAGAAAGAGACCGGGGATAGCCCAAATCTCTACAACGATTATCGTGAAATGTTGGAGAAGGAGAAGCCGGAGATTGTCATCGTAGCGACCCCGGATCACTGGCACCCGCTGATCACGATCGCGGCGGTGCAGGCGGGTGCTCACGTCTATGTCGAGAAGCCGATCGGGCACACGATCGCGGAAGGGCGGGCGATGGTGAAGGCGGCGCGTGCGACGGGGAAGGTGGTGCAGGTCGGGACGCACCGGCGTGTCTCACCGCACAATGTTAGTGGCATGGATTTTTTGAAGTCGGGGAAAGCCGGGGATATCGGCAGCGTGCGAGCATTCGTTCACTACGGCGGAGGTGCCGAGAAGCCTTCGACGAATGTCGCACCGCCGGAAGGGCTCGATTGGGACATGTGGTGTGGGCCGGCACCGAAACGCCATTACTGCGAAAACGAGAAGCAGTGGGGCGATGCGATCCATCCGCGCGGCTGGCGAAAGTACCTGGACTACGCCAATGGCACACTCGGCGATTGGGGGATCCACTGGATGGACCAAATCCTGTGGTGGACGGATGAGAAATACCCGAAGAAGGCCTACGCGACCGGTGGCCGGCCGATCAAGGGGGCACCGATCTACAACGAGAAAGAGCAGACCACCGACGTCCCAGACCACATGGTCGCGACGTGGGAGTTCGAGAGTTTTACCGCACACTGGGAGCATCGCAACTTCGCTGGCAACAATGCTGAGAAGGGTGAGAACGTTGGTTGTTACTTCTACGGGACAAAGGGGACGTTCCACATGGGCTGGATCGACGGCTGGACGTTCTACCCGTCGAGCAAGACGGAGAAGGTAATTCGCCAGAAATCGACGCTGAACAATCCAGATCAGCAGAACATACGCGGACTCTGGTCCGACTTGCTCCACTCGATCGAGAACAATCACCGCGCGGTATGCGACATCGAGATAGGTCACCTTTCTACTAATGTTAGTCTTCTGGGAATGTTGAGCATGAAGCTTGGTCGGAGCGTCGAGTGGGACGGTGCGAATGAGAAGATCGTCGGCGACGAAGAGGCGAACAAGCTGCTGCGCCGCGAGTATCGCGGGGAGTGGGAGTATCCGGTGTAAGAGGTGT
>JBLHKE010000307.1:0-8762 GCA_047619485.1 Verrucomicrobiales bacterium
CTCCAGCCCCGTCAACCCAGAGGCTGGCGCGATTGGAGAAGCAAAGAAGGACTAACGTCTCTTGCGACGCAGTGCTGCTAGCCCGCCGAGGAGCAGAAGGCTCATCGCGGAAGGTTCGGGAACCGCTACCAGCGAGATGTTGTCCCAAGAGGCGCGTCCACCGGCAGTGTTCGTGGGATTGGTGCCAAATTCGACGGTCAGCGCTTGACCCGCAAAGGCCGCCAAGGCAGCGGAATCGTAGGTTTGGGTCATTGTGTACCAAACATCGTTGCCCGTACCAAGGCCTCCCATAGTGCTTGGCGTGATCACCACTCCATTCGCCAATAGATCCAGTCTAAGATCGGTCAGAATTGCGCTTGGGTCTCCACTTGAAGCCCCGTTGACGTCTGCAGTAAGCGTGTAGCCAGCGAGCCCGACGGCACCTAGTGAGCTGTCCGAACGGACAAGTTGCCCGACCGATCCACCCCAGCCTGCAAAGGTTTCGACTGTTGTATTATTATCCAATCCCCGTCCAACACCCCGATTGAAAAGACCCGCCTCGCCGCCCCCGTTTGGGGATACTTCCCAGCCGGGCATCACGATATCTTGCCCGCCGGAGGCGTCAGAAAAAATCACAGTCCCGCTTGCAGTAACGACACCCGTGAAGGTGCCCGCAAAGTTGTTTCCTGCTGGAAAGTCCGCAGTGACCGAAGGATCACCTGGCTTGTACATTTGGAACCCGCCATTGGGAATTAGGTTAGTGCTCGCCTGAACATGGCCACCTGCCAAGAAAAACAATGCCCCGAGCTGTAAAATCGTAAATTTATTTAACGTCATGAAGTCGATTATGCGATTTATTCGCTGTAGCTCAAGAAAATATTAACGGATTGGCTGAAAATAAATAACATCGTGGAACTGGGGGCGCAGGGGCAGTATCCCCAGTAGCCTGTCTGACTTGATTATTGCGGTGCAGAGCCGAATTCTTGCCTTTCCGGCGCGATGGGAAGCCTCGGGCTGGCGGATTTCGGTCGATGGGCTTCCAAGGAGGCAGCTCAGGATCTTTTGAGCCGCGCCCCCGTGATGAACAGTCGCTTCAGGTTTACAAAAAGAAGTATTTGGTTGACTTATGATTCAAGCGCTTGAAAAAATATTCTAATTTTGAATCAAGTTCAGCCCTTTCGATCCAGATCCAAAACGGGGGCGGAAAAGTCCGCTGAAGGGGGATTCCACTCCAGTAAATACGAACCCAAATAAAAAACCGCCATGAAACACCTCTCTCTTGCACTGATAATATCAGTTTTTATCGCCCAACCATCCGAGGCCGATCTGGTTCCCGGCGGCGATTTTCAGATGTACAAACCGGACACGAACTATACCGTGACGGCCACCTTTGCTGCCGGCAACTCCTTCGCTCGAGGCGTTGGGGATGGGATCGAATTGGCAGGCGGAACCGTCAGCTATTCTGACGGTAGCTCTGACGGGGTCTCTGGCGACGGCATCCCGGATATCGACCTGCCTGGGTGGGTGCCTTTGCAGAGTGGAAATGATCTGTTTGGCAACGGTGTGGATGGATCCAATGGAATGAATCTCTTTGCTGCCTGGGGCGGCGATGGGAGGATCCAGTCGGAATCCCTCGGCACCATCGCATCCGGCAGTGTTTACACCATTTCGGTCATGGTGGGAGGCCCGGAAGGCGGTCCGGTTGGCGGGCCTTTGGCCTTTCATCTAGCGGCGGACGGCGTCCAGATGACCCCGAGCGCTCAGGTGGATCCGACCTTGCCCACCGGCGGTATCTTCCAGGAAATCTCGAGAACTTACGACGCCGATTCCATCGACGCTCACATCGGAGCTGAGATGACCATCGTGTTGGGTGTCGAAGATGCGAACGACTTCGCCAACCGGGTGGTCTTCGACGACGTCTCACTTGTCATCGACGGCCCCGCCCCCACCTTCGATATCACCGAGATCATCTACGTCTACGCGCCAGAGTCGGAGCAGGTGACCTTGACTTGGCCAAAGACCGGGGTCGCGTCCTACGCTGTCAAGTATTCGACTGACCTTACCAAGTGGGACTTCGACCTCGACGACGGCGTCACCGACGCCGCCGACGAGAACCCCGACGACGGCGAAAATATCACGATAACCTTCGACATTACCGGCATTGCTTTGGATGGGAAGCTCTACTTCCGCGTGGAGCAACAGTGAGAATACCTGCAGGCGGTAGCGATCGGCCGTTTTTGCGAGATGTCGGTCAATCGCCGCCAGAGTGATCGCACTCAAGTGTGAACGATGAGCAATGCGAAAAAGGGAGCGAATCCGCTCAGCCTTACTCGTCGAGGGGAGTCTTGTATCCCTTGATTCGAATGTTAAGCAACAACAGGCGTGGGGAGTTTCGTTTTTTCACGTTCTATTTATGTAGTCACATCGACGACGGTCGGTCTGTTGGTCATGTGCATTCGTCTATATCAGTGCGCATCATTTTTTGTTAGAAATGAATTCGGGTTGCGCTTCTTATCGCGGTGCTCATCGCCGCCGGCTGGGATTCTAAGGAGTTATTTACTGACAAGGGCTAAGGGCACCTCCGAAAACCTCATGCGGGCTGGAGCTTGATAAAATTCCCGCTGTCTTCGTTGCTAAAGCGCCCACTATCACCAGATAGCTTAGCGTTTATCGCCTCGCCAGCGGGAATTTTCTCTGCGCCCCATTTCCACAGCAGGTTTCCGGAGGTGCCCCTAAGTCTATTGCCCTCCCTCGGGCTGGAATTTGATTTGAGAACCAGGCGGTGTTTTAAGTTCGATTCTTAATCCGGGGTCATTCGGGCGGGCTTTTCGATCGATTCGGAAGGTGAAGGCTCGCCGCCCCAGCGATAGTGCGAGTGAAGAAGTCGGATCCTCGATCTGCTTACCGTCGATCCAAAGCTCCAGGCCATCGGTGGCGTTCAGTTGCAGCCTTACGCTTCCCGCTACTTGGACGTTTACATAGCCCCTCACAAATACCGCATTCCCGTCCGGCATGTCTGCCGGCGGCAAGGTCCCGTCGACTTTGCTGTAGGCAGGGAGCCAGGCTGCGGTTTCGCTCGGAGGGGTATCAGAACCGGCGATCACCCGCCACTTGCGAATGACTGGACTCTCGTCGTTGGCAAAATCACCAGGGCGTCCTAGCACCGACATAAAATTGGCCAGATCGAGAAACTCCTGGCGGCTCTTCAGCTGGTCGGCCAAACCGGATGGCATCAATGAAGGCATCGCCTGCTCGCGCTGGATTGAGTCAATGGGGATACGGATTTCTTTTCCAGCCTGCGCTGAATCGCGCACGATCACCACCTTCTTGCTCTTGAAGGTGACGACACCTAGCTGCACGCTGCCGTCCCTACTCGTGAACATACGAGTTTCGTAGTGCTCGGCGATGGCAGCGTTTGGTTTGAGGATGGATTCGACCATGTAACTTGGTGAGGCGGCGGCACCGACTGCGACGAGGTTTGGGCCGATGGATGGCCCGGCCGAACCGATCGCGTGGCAGCTGGCACAGGCGAGTGATTTTTGGCGATAGACCATTTCGCCGCGGTGTGGGTCGCCGAGCTTAACTACGTCAGCGGTGAGCGATTTCTGGTTCTCCGCTAGAAGCTCCGCGCTCAGGGATGCGTTTGAACCGGACGGCTGTTTGAAGAACGGCAACAGCGCCTTGGGTAGTTGACCCGTCGTGCGGTGGAATTCGTCCACCTTCGCAACCACTGCCGGGTGCAATTTGGCGGACTTCAAACCGGTGGATAGCAAGTTGCGTCCCTTGCGATTACTGAGGATCGATTGCAGCGCGGGAACTGGATCGACTTCCCCTGGATCCACAGAAAACAGGGACGTCAGTGCTTCGATGCCCTGCACCAAGTTGACGCGCACCAGGCCTTGCAGAGCCACGTAGCGGGTGGCGACATCATGATCCGCGCTGGTCAAGGCAGATAGTTTCTGGATCGACGCGGTGTCACCAAGACCCGCGAGCCCCACGGCGGCTGCCTGCCGAAGTTGCGCACTTTGCTTACCGTCCTCCAACAGGCTAATCAAACGCGGGGCGGCCTGGGACACCTTGCACGTGCCAAGTGTCTCTGCCGCAAGTCGCACGATCATTTCATCATCGTGATCGAGTAGCCGGATCAAGCGGGGGAGTCGGCGCTTCACCGCCTTCGAATTCAACGAACCCACCTTGCTGGTCAGCACTTCTAACATCGCCGCCGTCGCCTCGACCGACTTGAACCCAGCCTTTCCGCTCAAAGCATTGACCAACATCGTCATCTCCGCCGAGGTTGTGTGGGCGAGCAGGTGTTGTTTCACTGCTGCGATCTCTCTTCCCTCAGGTGACGGGTTTTTCAGAAAATCAGCTAAGCGTTTCTCGAAGCCAATCCCTGCACCCTGTTCGGCGTAAGCTTGGTGGGATTTTTTGGCAAACTTGATCTCGCCGCTCGCCATGGCAGGGCCGATGTAGCTCGCCAGTGCTTTGGTTGTTTGTGACAGTGCCTTGTCGATCTCACTGTCGATAGGATGATCGGTCGCGTGTAAGGCCGCAGCATAGGCTTTGGCCTCGGGGATGAATCCGGCTGAGAGCACCGCCTCCATCCGGGTGCGGGGGAAGTCATCACTAGCCAACTTGGCGACCAGTGCGATCGGGTCGGTCAATTCTTTGTGCCAGTAGCGCAGGATGCGCGCGCCGGCTGACCGGGCTTGGCCGTCTTTCGCATTGATCACACGATTCAGGATTTTCTCACTGACCTGTTCGACATTCTGGCACGCCCACATCGCTTCGACGAGGTGGTGATCGTATTCGGGCAGGTCTGGGGCGAGCCGTTCGACCCAAGACTCGAGGGATTTTTGGACTTTGTCAGGATCGCGTTCGCTCAACTCCTTGCGCGCCTGGTGACGTGTCCATGTCTGCGGGCTCTTGAGATGATCAACGAGGGCGGCGATGGAGATCCCATCGAGCTGCGGCTTCTCGGCGAGCGGGCGTTGTTTGTGAGTGATTCTCCAGATGCGTCCGTGGTCATGATCACGGCGCGGGTCGCGGAAGTCGTGTTGGGCGTGGTTGATGATCGAGTTGTACCAATCGGCGACGTAGATCGCGCCGTCGGGTCCCGTTTTAACATCGACCGGACGGAAGTTCGGGTGCTTCGAGCGAATCAGCGGCGCGAGCACGTTGGCGCTGAAGCCAGCCCCGTTTTCGATGAATTCGTAGCGCACCACCATCCGGCTTTTGAATCTCCCGGTGAGCAGTTGGCCGCGAAGGTCGTCGCCGATGTGGGTGCCGGTCGCGAGGTCGCCGCCGCACTGCTTATCGGTTGAGATCAAGGTACTGACGGGCACCGCCTCGCCACTATTTCCAGAGGCAGGTGAGAGATACATGATGCGCGGATTGTTGACCATGAACGATTGCCCCCATCGATCGAACACGTGTCCCCACGGATTGCCGCCAGTCGCCGAGACAAACATTCGTAGCTCCTGGGTGCGCGGGTTGAACTGGTAGACTCCGCCGTTGAAATTTCGCAGCACCCCATACTGCGTCTCGATTTGACTGTGGAGAAAAATCCCTTCTTGAAAATAGATCCAGCCGCCCGGGCCGCGTTTCCAAGCACTGATCGAGTGGTGGCTGTCCTCGATGCCAAATCCGGTCAAAGCCAGCTCCTTGAGGTCGGCAACGTCGTCGCCGTCGGTGTCTTTCAGGAAGAAGACATCCGGAGATTGGCCGACATAGCAACCGCCATTGGCCAACTCGATCCCAGTCGGCAGGTAGAGCCCCTCGGCGAAGACGGTCGACTTGTCGGCGGCGCCGTCGTTATCGGTGTCCTCGAGGATGATGATTTTGTCGTCGGCGACGTCGCCCGGCTTGATCTGGGGATAGGACCAAGAACAAGCCACCCACAAGCGACCTCGCGAATCCCAGTGCATGTGGACTGGGTTGGCCAGCATCGGGTCGGCGGCGAACAGGTTGGCCTGGTAACCGGGGAGCAGATCAAAGTTGGCTAGCTCCGAGGCCGGATCGTGATCGTTCATCAGGGCGAGGTCCGCACCTTGGAGGTTCCTAGTCTTGATGCCCTTCGCATCTTGACCGTTGGAGAGTGGCACAATGGCGAGCGCCAGAGCGATGAAGAAGTAGGGGGATTTCATTTTGCCGATTGATGGGCTGGGGCTAGTCGCCACTGGCGTTTGCGCGGCGTGTCGCCGTCGCGCTGGGTGATTTTCGCCTCTCGCTGCCTGGCGAGTTTTTTGAATTCGATGACCTCAGCGGGTAAGGCTCGCCCGCTGGGGGACTGTTTTCTCTCGCCGACGATGTGGACTTGGTTGAGCGCTTTCCAGCTGTAAGTGAACTGCAGATTCTTGTCGTTGATCGCGGCTCGCAGTGCCTCTGCTTCGCGATGGGACGGAGAGGCATCGACGGGAATACCACTTGCCCAGCGATCGTGCTTCGCCGTGGCGACTTCGACGCCATCGACGGTGAGTGTGTAGTCTCCTGGGGCAAGATTGGTTACGACAAGCCTGTCGCGTCGATCGGCGAGTTGCGGTGGAAGTTGTCCGTCACTCGGCGGCAAAAGCGACGCTGTGGATTGTTCCAACACGGCAAAACTGACGACGTTCTTGTGATTCGAGATCTCTGACAATTTCACGCCCATCGCTGTTCCCGTCTGTGCCTTTGCATCGATGTTGAGCGTCCACGTCTGGCGAATCTCGCTGGTCAGCTGCTCGAAAAACACATGGCTGATCGCCCAGTAGCCGAAGCGGTTCAAGGTGATGCCATTGGTCGTCAGGTTGGGGCCGGCACGCTCGTCCATCAGGTAGAGCGATGGTTCAAAAAGATCGACGAACGGCAATTTCGTGTTCGTGGCGATGTCGCGCATCGCTCCCGTGTAGGCTTTGAGTTCGGCGTTGCGTTTCTCCCGGGCGGGACTGCGTTTACCCAGATCTTCGTTGGCGATGGGGGAGACTAGGATCAGTCGCACCTCAGATTCACCATTGTATTTTTTGCCGGAGTGGGTGGCGATGAAGTTTTCCAAATCTGATTTGAACCCTTTGAGCCCTGCCTTACCGTCGAACGACTCCCCCATGCCAAAGCAGGCGATGATGACGTCGGTCTTGTGCTCAGTCAGTGTCGATTCTTCGGTCGGGAATCCAGTCGGGCGATCGCGCGCCGTGAGCATGTCGCCGGCCCAGCCAAGATTGCGCACCGAGATGTCGGATTGCTGTCGCAGCAAGGTTTCCAGGTATCCGTGGATGCGCAGTTGGTCGGCGAAGGTATTGCCGACGATCGCGATCCGGTCGCCGGGGCGGATCGGCGATTCGGCGTGGGCGTAAGATGCCGCTAAGCACAGTGAAAAAATGAGGAGTCGCTTCATTTGCTTGGCTTCTTTTTCTTATCGGCGCGCTCGACTTTCCACGTCGAGATCTCGGCGCCAGCGGCAGGGACTGGACGATCAATCCCCCAGTGGACCGCATTGATCAACATTCGGTTGAAGGACTCCTCGGCAAAATCCCCGGGATGACCAAGCGAGGTGTAGAAGGACTTACCTCCCCACTCGTTCTCCCACGCCCAGACAACGGGAGCGGTCTCGAATTTCTTCACTTGAACCTCGCCGTAGCTCTTCTTGAGGAGGCGCTCCCTTCCGCTGCCGCTGCCAGAGACTAGCGGCAGGCAGCCTTCCTCGAGTTTGGCGAGATACAGAGTTCCCGGCGACGTCCATTCACTCTTCCTCACATGGGTCATGATCGGGTGTTTCGCATTCTCCGCGATCACCTTGACCTTCGTTTCGCTGCTCTGGTGAACGACATAAGGTGAACCGAACACGCGGCGCCCGAAGCCGTCGTTCCACTCGAAGCGCTCATGGTCCTTCGGATATTTGAACGCGTGGCTGGCGGTGCGCAACCCGATCATCGGCTTGCCGGATTTCAAATAGTGTTCGATCGGTTGCCACTCCGCGTCGGGTAACTTGAGGAAGCGGGTGAAAAAGATCGCAAGGTCTGCCTCCGCCAGTACCTCGATCCCCGGGAGCACGTCCTTGATCTTTTTCTCAGGATTCCCTTCGCCCATCACGATCGTCGTGCGGAAACCGAACTTCTCGAGCTGCTTCGCGAAAAGCGGCATCGTCAGTTCAGGCGAATAGTGAAGCGTGCCGACGACGAGAACGACGTGTGGTTTGTTTTCCTCAGCCGCGACCACCTGGATGCTAACTAGCGCGAGTAACAACAGGGTGAGTAAGTTTCGTCTCTTCATGATCATTTTTAATTCTGTTCGACTCCAGAATTGACCACGTGGCGTCTTCGGCCAACGCATTTCTGCGTGTTTTCAGACAGTGACGTTGTTCCTGCCCTTAGCCCAGTGGATGGGGAGCCACGCTGGCACAGGTTGATCCCACCAATGCCATTGACTCAAGCCGACACGACTCGAATCAATGGTGCTCTCCGTGCGTCGGGATTGATCAATCCGCAGGCGGCGCGCTGCCGTCAGGCACGTAGCTGACACGGTAGAAGCATCTGGGGGTATCGGTGGGAGCTGCGAGGGTGGCGGTGACCTCGCCGAGCGCGGAGGCGGTGACTTGCAGGGATGTCCAGTTCTCCATATCGATCGATGACTGGATGAGGTATTCGACATTGGCTACCCCAGTGATGCTGATGGTGGCGTTGCGCCCGCTTTCCCCGCTGTCGCCACTAGAGAGCGAGAGCTTCATCCCGTCGCTGGGTAAGACCACGAAACTGAGCGTTCCATTCTTGTCGAAGGGGTCAGCCCATTTGGTGTCGGTGTAGAGATTGCTG
>JBLHKE010000308.1:0-8709 GCA_047619485.1 Verrucomicrobiales bacterium
GACCTCCACCAACAGGTCAGTGAGCGTGGTGACTGGGGAGCCATAGGCCCCCCCGAGTGGTCGCTCCGAATCCCGGTAGACGTCTGGCAGTCGCATCGCCCAAATGTTCGTCCCGTCGGCCAGATTCCAGGCATCGACACGCCCGCCGGGTCCCATCGAGGTGATGATCGACTGCCCACGATCGAGCGATGGGGAGGCGGTTGCCCGCCCTTTCGCTGGGAGGGATTTGTAGGAGGACGTCCACTCCTCTTTGCCGTTTTTGATCGAAACCGTCGTCAGCGCGAACCGCCCGTCCTTCACCCCTGTCAAAATCGCCCAGCGGGTGTTGGCCACGATCGGCGCGTCCCCTTCTCCAGCCTGTGCGCGCCAGAGCACCTTCGGTTCGCGCTCAGCAATCACCTCATCGGTGCTGCCATCGTGTGCGTAGCCGCGCTCGTTCGCCCATTCGTAAATGCCACGTTTTTTGCGCAACCAATCGGCGATGAATGCCTGATCATCTGGCGAAAATCTGGAGATATCGAGAGAGTTGCGTTTGTCCCCTTCGACGATCGTTACCGCATCGACCGACGAATCGAGGATCTCCCCCACGATGACCCGGCCTGAATCGAGGGTGAACGCGCGAGTTTCTGCCAAGATCGATGGCGGAGAAATCGCGGTGCACAGAGCACCTACGAGAAGCAGTGATTTTAGGAATTCCATGGCTTAGAAGCCTAGCGCGAATTTGCTCAAGCAACAACCACCCGCTCGGCGCCGAAAATCGGATAGGAAACTCGCTTGACCGAATAAAACTTGATAGTTAAGTCGTCGTCGGGAGGGTTGGATCAACAGCCTTCTTAAACCAGAAATTTCCGAGACTAAATCTTACAATATGAGCTCAGCATTTAAACAGGGCGGGTACCAATTCGCGATCGACGACGGCTACCATGACGACCTGTCTGACCATTCCTACGAATTGAAGGCTTTCACGGGAGTCAGCCCGAAAACGGCGCCAGCCCTAAAGCCGCTCCTCAAGGCGAAGCACGAGGCCGTCTGGGTACTCGGACGCTTGATGTCGCTTTATGGGATTGAACCGACCGACGAAGCCGAGCGCGGCGACGAGGCGATGATGGAATGTAGCTTGCTCGCCTGGCCGGATGGCGAGTCGGCCGATTCTGGATTCCCGTTTTTTGTCAGCGACGACCGTGGCCGCACGAGCATCTTCTTCGGCAAGGACACGTCGAAGAAAGTCTCAAAGAAAATCGCTCAAGCTTTCGTCCAACTGCTACTTGCTGACGGAGATGAGATCGAGGACTTCTCGCAAACGATCGGTGGAGACAGTTCCAGCGCGCTGCGCTTTGGAATCCGTAGTGCCGCGCCGTTCTGCGTCGACGCGACAGAGGACATCGAAGAGGACTTCGGTCCCGAGGGAGATGCGTTCGCGGGCGGGGGAGGCGGAGGCGGAGGCAAACGTAATGGAGACGACGACCTCTTCGGCCTAGCGGATGATGACGATGCGATCGATGACGACGACGACGATGATCTGTTCGGCGGTGATGACGACGACGATGACGACGACGACGAAGAGGATGATCGCGGCCGGCTCGATTTTGGCGATGACGATGATCGCTGGGAGTAGTTTGTCGGGACGAGCGACTGACGAATTGTTACGTATTTCTTGACAGAACGAACGTTTACCCGCGTTGTATGTCCTAGTTAGAGGCATGCCAGATCAGAGAACGTTAGCTTTCACCCCGAGCCAAGGAGGCGCCGACTGGTTACGTCGGGCGGATGCCTTGGCGCGGAGAGTCAATTTTGGATGGTGGTTCGATCAACTGGCACTGGCACTGCCGATCGCCGCAGTTCTTTCGATGGCTGGGGTGTTGTACCTGCGGACGCTCGATTTGGCTGCTGTCTGGGTCTGGGCGATGGCGATCGCTCCGGTGTTGGTCGCGGCAGGGTTTTCGTTTTGGCGCGCGCGCACCCGCTTCATCGGCCGGCGGCAAGCACTGGTACGATTGGACTCAAGTCTGGGGCTAGACTCCGCCTTGAGCTCTGCCTCCCAAGGCGTCGGGAACTGGCCTGCGATGGAACCGGCTGCACGACTGGTGCTGCGTTGGCGCTGGGAGCGGAGCTTTCTCCCGCCGCTAGTGTCGCTGGTTTTGGTGGCCGTCGCTGCCCTCTGGCCGCTACCGACCGCCCTGTTGGCGAGCCATTCCCCTGCCCCTAAACCGCGCAACGTCGAAGCGTTGGAAAAGATCCTCGAGCAGCTCAAAGAAGAACCTCTAGTCGAACAGGAGGACGTGGCGACGCTCGATCGCGAACTGGGCAAGCTGGGGAAAGACACTGAGTCGCTCTACAACCCGAGTACCCTCGAGGCGGCCGACCATTTGGCGAAGCGCACCTCAGAGGCTCTGTCGAACCTCGCCAAAGCGAGTGCCTCGGCCAGTCGCGCCTTGCAGGGAGCCCTTGATCCTAACAAAAGCGCCAAAGATCGCGCAGCGCAGGCGGAGCAGATGGAGGAGGCGATCAAGAAGATGGCAAACGGTGCACTCAAGGCCGACCCGCAGTTGCGCGAGGCGCTCAAGGATGCTGCGGCGAACGCGATGCAAGAACTGGATCCAGAGGCGGCGCAGCAACTGCAGGACATGTTGGAGCAGAACCAGCAGCAGTTCGAGGAGATGCTCAACGAGCTAGCCCCGGATCTGATGCCCGGTATGGGCGACGGCCAGGAACCAGGAGATCCCGGGGAAAACCAGCAGCCAGGAGACGGCGGAGCCGAACATGGTGAAGCGCCACCGTCACCATTGCGCTTCCACGGGGCGGATCGCGGTGTCGAGGGAGCTAAGCTCGAACCGTTGGCACCGAACGATGGCACCGCATCAAGCCCTGGCGAACTGCTCGAACTGCGTGCGGTTAAGCCGCCCGATCCAGACGGCCCAACCAGCGTCGAATCGGCCGGCGAGCCGAGCACTGAAGCTGGTGGCGGTGCGCGCCTCTGGCAGGAGAATCTTGATCCCGACGAACAGAGATTTCTCGGGGAATTTTATCGCTAATCTACATCTGTTCCACGTCTAACTATTCCAATATGAGTCACGAGCCCCCCACCGATTCGGAAGCCACCGAGGCAGCCAAGCACCTCAAATCCCTGCGCGAAACGTTGCAGCAGGTGCTATTCGGACAAGATGAACTGATCGATCTGGTGATCACCGGCATGTTGGCAAACGGTCACCTGCTACTCGAAGGACTTCCTGGCTTGGGGAAGACCGAACTAGTCAAAGGCTTGGCCTCAGCGCTCGGCCTGCACCATCGGCGGGTGCAATTCACGCCCGACCTGCTCCCTGGTGACATCACCGGTACTCCACTGCTCGAACACGTCGACGGCAGCCCGACCTACCGCTTTCAGAAGGGGCCTGTGTTTACCCAATTATTACTGGCAGACGAAATCAACCGGGCTTCCCCGAAGACGCAGTCGGCTCTACTCGAAGCACTCCAGGAACGCCACGTGACAGTGCTCGGGGAGACCCACCCGTTGCCGAAACCGTTCTTTGTACTCGCGACGCAGAACCCGATCGAGTTGGAGGGGACCTACCCACTCCCTGAGGCGCAGTTGGATCGATTCCTCTTCAAGCTCGAGGTACTGCGCACCGATGCCGCAACGCTTGAGAAAATCGTAATGAAGCGTGACGCCGGTGTCCCACCTGAGATCTCGCAGGTCTTTCCTGAGGAAACCCTCAACAGCTTGCTCGCACTCACGCGCCGCATCCACCTGCCGGACGTGGTGGCAAATTTCATTGCGCGCTTGGTGGATTCGACGCACCCGGGTGTTAGCAAGGCGAGCTCCAAGCACGTGCGCTATGGTGCCAGTCCTCGGGCGGCGCTCGGCCTCGCCTCAGGCTGCCGCGCCCGCGCCTTGCTCAGCGGTCGCATCCACGCGAGCTTCGAGGATGTTCGAGCGCTCGCCCTGCCGGTGTTGCAGCACCGCATTCACCTCGACTACTCGGCGCGTGTCGAGGGTCTGACCACCCGACAGCTCGTGACGCAGTTGCTCGAGGAAGTGACCGATCACGCCGATGCGACACCCGCTTCACTCACCGCTTAAGCCTGCTTCTATGTCGCGCCTGATCACAATCTCCCTCGCCTGTTTGGCCATCTTTACGGCTGACGCACTCGCCAATGCAAAGGGCACCGCCGGGGCGACGCGGTGGGAGGTGACGTCGCCGTTCAGCTCGATCCCACCCGCTGGTTTCGTGCCGGTGACTTTGACCGCTATCAATGGCGGCAGCAAACCCACCACCGGAAAATACCGGTTCAATTCAAGCATTGGCTACAGCAACGGAAATAATGCGACCGTCGCCTCCGGCACGCTGCAACTACCGCCCAATAAAGCGGTCACCGTCACCCACTGGATCTGGCGCGGCGCGACCTACCAAGATGCCTACGGACAGAATTTTCTCCGCTTCAATATCGAAACGTCTGCCGGTGACTCGTCGGACACACTGGACAGCGGCACTAGGGAGGATGGCAGGGTTGCGATGAGCCGACGCCTGGCAGCTTCTAGTGGCAACCTTGGAAGCGCGGAGGAACGTGTGGTGACATTTGATCCGAAGAGTCTGCCGGCCGATTGGCGGGTATTTTCCAGCCTGAAAGCGGTCTTCATGCACAGCTCAGACTGGGACGAACTCTCCCCGGGCGTGCGCGACGCGATGCGCACATGGATCGGATTTGGTGGCTCTGTTCGGATCGCTGACACCGACCCGGCGATCGCCAATGCTACCGCCGAGCAACTCGCTCCTTCGGACAGTGTGCTCGGCATGTTCGCGCCCAAGTTGGCGGTCGCGGGGATCCAGCAAAATCTCGTCTCAGGGCAGGTCGACCAGTTGCTAGCGGGGGCCGATCTTGTGCTGGCAATCGGTGCCCCCAGCGAGGACACGAGGCGAGACAATTCCTACAACCGGTACAACGACTACGATGAGGAGAAGCGCCGCGACCAGTTCCCACTGCGCGACAAGTTTGGCTACCGGGATATCCCCTATTTCTTCGTCTGCATGCTGCTCATCGTGTTTGCAGTGCTCGTTGGTCCCGTCGCGCTGCGGCTCTGGGCCGGCCCGGGGAAACGCCATCGGCTATTCTTCACCACCCCGGTGCTATCACTCGGGGCGTCTGGATTAATGTTAGTGCTGATGCTATTCCAGGACGGGATCGGGATCGACGGCCGCCGCTTCGTCCTGCTCGATCTCGCCCCAGCCGGTAGCTCACAGCCGAACGCGATCGTTTACCAGGAACAGTTTTCTCGTGCGGGCATGATCGGTAGCCGTGGTTTCGCCATCGACGAGGGGCTGTTCCCGATCGTCCCAGCCGCAGCCCTCGAAGAGGGGCTCACGGTCAGCGATGGGCGTGCGCGCGGTGACTGGTTCTCTAGCCGACGTGATCGGTCGCTGGTATTGGCTGGATCGGTGCCGGTCCGCTGGGGCGTGACCCACGAAGGAGCGACCGATAAGACCGTCACCCTGCGCCTCGAGAGCCCGCTGACCGATCTTGAGGAGGCCTGGTTCGTCGATGCCGATGGCTTGGTCTGGATGTTGGACAAGAGCAGACCCGGAGAGGACGGAAGACTCACCTTCATTCCAGCTGGGCGCGACTACGACCTCTTCCTGAAACCGCTGTTCGCCAACTCTTCCCGTAATCTGCGCGACTTCGTGTTGAAACGCGCTCTGCAGAAGAATCAGCGTAACCGGTTCTGGGCACTAGTCGAGGACGGCAGCGCCGCGGCCCAGCAGACCGATCCGAAAATCGACTGGCGCGAATCGAACCTGGTCATCACCTCCAAACTTACCCCCAAGAGCTAGCATGACCGAATCCGCAAGCGCATCCGAATCCGTCGCCACCATGGAACCCGAGCCTGAACCAAAACGGGCGATCGTCGTGAGGAACCTCACCAGGAATTTCGGTTCTCTACGGGCGGTCGACGGCTTGAGCTTCGAGGCCAACGAGGGTGAAGTCGTCGGCTTCATCGGAGCCAACGGCGCTGGCAAAACGACGACGATGCGGATCCTCGCCACGCTCGACATGCAGGACTCCGGCAGTGCAGAGATTGGTGGCTACGATGTTTGCGACGATCCCGCACAGGTGCGCAAGATCCTCGGCTGGGTGCCGGACGCATTCCACGCCTACGACAATCTCACCGTTGCCGAGTACGTCGACTTCTTCGCTCGGGCGCACGGTTACACCGGTGCGGAGCGTCGTGAGCGGGTCGGGGAGATCCTCAATTTCACCGGGCTCGAGAGCCTGTCAGACCGACTGGCCAATAAGATGTCGAAAGGCCAGACCCAGCGACTGTGCCTGTGCCGGGCGTTGCTCCACGACCCCAAAGTTCTCATTCTCGACGAACCCGCCGCAGGACTCGACCCCCAGGCGCGGGTCGAGTTGAAGCAGCTGATCAAGATCTTGTCAGAGGAGGGACGCACGCTGTTGATCAGCTCCCACATCCTCTCCGAGCTAGGTGAGATGTGCGACCGCCTAGTGTTCATCAACAATGGCAAGCTGCTCCACGACGGTGCCTCCGACGAGATGCTGCGCGGTGAGACCGGCAAGGTGCTGGTGGAGATCAAGGTCGTCCCTGGTTCGGGCGATCCATCCAGTGTGCTCGAACTCCAGCCTGGCGTGGAGATCGTCGAGACGTTCCGCAATGGCGTCAGGCTATCATTGGAGACCAACGAGCCAAAGGCCCATGCGAGGCTGCTGAAACAGATCATCGATCAGGGGGTGCAGGTGATCGGCTACCGTTCGATGGAGCGCAACCTGGAGGATGCATTCATCGAGATGCTCGCCGACGCCAACGCCCCAGACCAGAATTCTTAACATGACTACCTCCATCGCCAGCGCCAAAAAGTCGCCGCTCCCAGCTGAGATGTCGGATCGCTTCGGTCCGATGTTGGTCAAGGAACTGAGGCAAGGATTGCGCACCAAGATCTTCCTCACCGCCTTCATCGGCTTTCAAGCGATCCTCCTGATCATGGTTTTGGCCGGGTTTGCCTCGCAGAGCTCCGGGCGTGACTCCGGGACGTTCATCAATGGCACCATCTGGACGGTGCTCAGCCTGATGCTGCTCGTGATCACCCCGTTGCGCGGTCAGTTTGCGATTGAGAAGGAGATACGCATGGGCACGATGGAGTTACTACAGATCACCAACCTGGACGCGTGGCGAATCGTACGTGGCAAGTGGGGCGCGCTGATGGGCGAAGCGATGCTCTACCTGACCGCAGCCCTCCCCTACTTCACGCTGCGCTACTTCCTCGGTGGGGTGAACATCCTCACCGATCTCTGGTTGCTCGCCCTGATGGCGCTCGTCAGCTCGGCCCTGACGGCGATCGTGATCGGCCTGTCAGGATTCCGATCCATGTTGCTGCGTATCGGCATCACCCTCGGGATTATCTTCCTTGTTTTCTGGAGTATATCGATCGTCCAAATGATGCGGTTCTCACGCTCGATGGGCGGCGGCGGGGGTGGCTTTTTCTCAGGTAGTTTTCTCCTCCACACCGCGCTGGTGATCACGCTGATCGTCGTCGGCTGGTGCTATCTCAGACTCGGTGCGCGCACCATTGCCACGCAGGCGGAGAACCACACCAGCAACGTGCGACTGATGACCTTCGCTGGGCTGGTGATCCTGTTGGTGCTCGATCACCTCAATGGAGGCGGCTCCGAAGACGCCTTCGCGTTCTTCATGCTTGGGCTCGCGATCTACTCCTGCGGGATCTTCTCCGCGATCACCGACACGTCCCTACAGTCTTCCCGGATCTACAGCCCATTCATCCGTCGCAAAATGACCGCGGTGGGGCGGTTGCTACTCTATCCTGGTTGGGGGTCGGGGTTTTTCTATGTCGGGCTGATGAGCATCCTGATGCTGTTTGGCACCGCGATGGGTGAAGAACCTGAGATCGTCATCATCTCTGTCCTGTGCATTTTCAACTTCTTGATGTTGCCAGCCGCAATCACCCGGATCCTGATGCGCAACCGTGGCACGCGCATCTTTAATCTGGCCACCTACATCACGATGATGGTCGCCTGTGCCATCGGCGGCGTCGTCCTGCAGATCGCCGAGGCGATCATCACCACTGGTACGCCAGCGATCACCATGATATTCCCAATCTCCGCGATGATCGGAGCCGGTTCTGGCGAAGAGGGACTCGCGATCGGTCTGCAGTGCCTGGGTGCGTTTCTCTCCGCCGGGCTGCTGATAGTCGTCGCCTCCGAAGATCTCCGTTTCACCGCGAAACGCGAGCAGGCGACGCGTGAGTTCCTAGCGAAGCGCAAGGCTGAAGAAGAAAATAAACCGCCAATAGGGGCTGAATTGACTTAGAAAAACTGTGGCCCGCAAGCTCCCCAGCCCGACCGAATCCGTCGAGACACACGACCGCTGCCGTGCGGTTGCCCGATCTGCCGCAGCGATCCTCGGGGATGTCTGGCTCTCTCCACAACTCGACCGTGGGGCTGGCGGCATGCTGCGCCGGGACAGCGGCGACTCGACCGAATTTCACGATCACCGCAACTACACGCCCGGCGACGATCCGCGCCGCATCAACTGGGCCGCTTACGCCCGCACCGGTCAGCTTTCGATGAAGCTCTACCGGCAGGAGGGACGACCGCTGATCGATTGCCTGCTGGATTTTAGCCCGTCCATGTGGCAACCGCTCGAAAAGGCTGAACGCGTAATTGAGTTGCTCTACTTCGTGA
>JBLHKE010000309.1:0-8705 GCA_047619485.1 Verrucomicrobiales bacterium
CAGTTCCGGCTCACCACTTGTCAGTGCGGAACGCCAAGGCAGGCAGGCCGTCCTTGTTAAACAGGTTCGCCCAGTTGCGCTTTTTCGAACAGGCGAAGCGCACTGCGACCGGCTTGCTGACGGCTTCCGCCGATAGGACGACATCCTCGCCATCGATCACCGCATCGGCCCAGACAAAATTCTTGTCCTCACCAGCAATCGCGAAACCCGTTAGCGCTTCGCCCCCGACCTGAGCCAGCCCGCCACCGACGTTGCTGAATTCGATACGGATTTTGTCTCCCTCGAGCTTGTGAGATTTGTAGCGCGGTCCGTGTGACAAAAGATCTTTGCCGTAGACCTTGGCAAACGCGACCCGTGCGGCGCGATTGCCGTAGCCCCACTTGTTGGTCGGGTGCACGCTGGAACCGAGATCCGCAGCCGAGACCATGTGCGCGTTTGGAATGTCCATGATGCGGATAAATTCCAGACGCCGAGCGCCATCACCAACCTTTGGCACGCTCGCCGGCGGCGGCTGGTAAGGATCGGCTTCGCGGGTGATCTGGTTCTCGCCCTTTGGACTAGAAGCCGGTCCGCCACCGCTCGGCTTTTGCACGTAGATGAATGGGAACTCGCCCTGCCCCCATTCCTTACGCCACCCGGAAATCAGCGCGTCCATGACCGAGTATTGATCGACACCAATGATCGCGGTACCCGACTCGCCCTGATCCCAGAGCACGCCACGGATGCCGTAACCGACCACCGAGCGGATGAATTTCTCGTAGAGGTTGCCAACGCCGCCACGTGTCATCTGCCCGGGCTTGGCGGGTGGGCCAGGTTTACGACCTTTCGGTTTTTCCCCCTTAGCCTGCGCCTCGGCGACCCGTTTTTCCCACGCCGCCAACTTGGCTTCATAGGCTTTTTGCGCCCCGTCTGCATCGAATTTGTTGGAGAACTCAGCGAGCGACTTCTTGCACGCATCAGAGCTGTCGTAAGCCGCCTGGCTCAGCCACGCGCCGGATGGCGTTCCACCCACGGCACCTACAATCAGACCCACGGGGACATCCAGTTCACGGTGCAAACTTTCGCCGTAGGCAAGCAGGATCGCCGAAAAGCCTGGCGCAGATTTTGCATCGGCCTCTTGCCAAATAGGTTTCGCCCCGCCCTTCATCAGGCGGATCTTTGGATACGGAGCCGCCTCCAACAGCTTTGCCAAGGTCGCGTCGCGCTTGGCGTAGCCGCCGGCACCACCAGCCATGTTCGATTGCCCGGAGCCGACCCAAACTTCACCGACGAGCACATCGGCAATGGCGATTTTTTCATCGCCACAACTAATCGAGAGTTCATCGGGACCACCCGTCTCCAGCGCATCGAGCTTCAAGCGCCACTTGCCATCCTTGTCGGCCTTCGTGGATTTGGTCTGTTCGCGGAACGCCACCGTCACCTCCTCGCCCGCATCGGCACTGCCCCAGATTGGAACAGGCATGTCTCGCTGCAAGACCGCGTGATCGCTGAACAGGCTCGCCACGCCCAGCTCCGCGTTCGCATCGAATGCCGTGGTCGAAATCAGCGCGCCTAGAAAAAGTGTTTGGTAGAGTCGGTGGATCATCGGGAGAGCCTAGGCCGGAGAGCTCGCTGTATTCAAGACCGATCTATGGATCTGATCCGTGCAATGAAAGTAAAAGTAGCTGGCTCCGCCCAAGCACTTTATTGGGAAGTTTCTGGCAGCTACGTTGGGTCAGCGCTAGCGCTGACGGCCTCTAAACCGCGATCTCTGCCAGTGGTCCGCGCAAGTCTAGGTCTTTTAGCTGGTTGTCGAGTTGGCCGAAATGGTCTTGCGCCGAGCCGCCGTTCGCTTGGAGGATGGTGTTGTAAAAGTTGCCGATCGTCTTGTGGCCGGGATTGCCATACTTCGGGTAGCGCAGGTAGCGCCCGGCGATCTTCATCTTGTGCCCGCGTCCGCCGACGACGATGAACGGCCACTCCTTGCGACGCGAGTGGTGCGCTTCACCGGTGTCGGAGAGGTAGATGATCATCGTGTTGTCGAGCATCGTGCCGTCGCCCTCGGGGACCGCTTTGAGTTTCGTTGCTAGCTTGGCAATCTGATCGACTTGGAATTTGCGGATCACGTCGCGTGCCTCGGCTGACTTCAGTCCGTTGTCAGTGACTTTGTTGTGGCCGATGTCGTGCACGCTGGTGTTCTTGAAGCCGAAGGTCGCATACTTGGCGCTGAGCCAATCGGCGCGGATCGAGATCACGTTGGTCAATCCGGTGATCAGTGCCGCGGAGGTGAGGTCGAAGAAGGTGGACACGCGGTCGGTGAACACGCTCGACGCATATTGGCTAGTGAGTTCTGGTGCGTTTCGACGGATCTTCTCCTGCATCTCGACGAGTTGGTCGTTGCGCGCGCGGACGGAATCGAACGCGGTCAGGTAGTGATCGAGTTTCTCCCGCTCCTCCCGGCTGACCTGTTTGGCGAGGCGGCTGGTGTCATCGCTGAGGAAGTCTAGCAGGTTGGTCTGCAAGGCGAACTCTCTCTTGCCGCCTGTTTTTAGATCGAGCGCGCTGCCGAACAGCTCGCGGTAGGCTTTCTCCGCACTGGCCTGGTATGGCATCGGGCTGTTCTGGCGGTAGGCAGAGATCTTCGGGAAGACCGCGGTGTCTTGGACGAGTGGGCCGTAGTTGTTGCCGATGCTGTGGCCGTTGGGGGCGAAGCCGTAGTTCTTGAACGGGGCGGGATTAAGCTGGCCGAGTAGGCAATCGATGGTGGCAGCCGCGGGTTTCTCTGGTGAGTGGTGGCAGCTGAGTGCGCCGTAGTAGGACGAGTGGTTGCCGCCGAAGTTGGCGCCGGACAGACCCTCGAGGATCATCATCTCCTCTTTGAATGGATCGAGCGATCGCAGCGTCGGCGGGAGCTGGTGGTCTTTGATCTCTAGATCGAGGAGCTGGTCATCGGCGCCGATGTCGATGCCCTCCGGGCGGATCGCCGCGGGGGTGATGCCGCTCGATTTGACGACGAAGACGAAGCGCCTTGGGAATCCGTCAGATTTGCCCGCGGCGTGGGCTTCCATTTGTCGAAGCAGGGGCATCAAGGCCGCTCCGCTGGCTCCGAGCGTGATTCCTTTGGTGAAATTTCTTCGGGATGTGATCATTTTCGATAGAGGAATGAGTCTGAAGTTAACAGCGATACTAACAACTCGCTAAATTTTCCGCCGCTGTCGAGGTAGGCTTTCTCGGCAGCGATCAGAGTTTTGGAGTCGCTGAGCATCTCGTTGCGCCCCATCCAGTATCGGAAGCAGTGGCGAATGATCGATTGGCGGACGCGGGTGGATTTTGCCAATCTCGTCACCAGATCGTTGGCGTCTTTGACCGGGCCATCGACGCCGGGTTCGCCAGTGCCAGTGATCTCGCCGCTGGTGTCGAATAGGTGTTCGACCAGTTCACCTTTATCTAGTCCCGATTGGATCTTGTCTGGAGTGAGCATGGTCTCGAACCGCTTCTGCTTCTTGTTGTAATACATCCCGGTGCGAACCCAGCCGCGGTCGGTGAAACTCTCGAAGGGCATTCCGAGCGGCTCAAAGTGTTTGTGGCACTTCCAACACTCGTTGGCTTTGGTGACCGCAAAGCGCTGGCGCAGGGTCTTGTCGTGGGCCTCGGGGATCTTCGCGTCGACGCCGATCGGTAGGGCTGGGACGTTGCCGGCTAGCAGGTGGGTGCGCACCCAGATGCCGCGGTGAACTGGATCGTTGGCGTCGTTGGTGGAGTGGGTGATGAGCCAGCTGAGGTCGTGGAGCATGCCGGCGCGGAAGGTGTCGTTGGTGAGTTTGTTCGAGTGCTTCACCAGGTTGGCGCGCCAAGCATCGGCTTTGTCTTTTGGCCCGGACTTGAGTTTTTGTGTGTAGCGCTCGTCGACCATTTTCATCAGCTGCGTGCGGCTGTTGTTGAAGCGTGGCGATGTCAGCAATTCTTCGAAGACGTTGGTGTCCTCATTGATGATCGCTGCGATATGCCCCTGTGGTGCGCCGATCAAGGCGCGCCCTCCCATGCCCGGGCCGGGGCTGTCTTTGAAGGTGCCTTCTGCTTTCGGGTAGAGAAAGAATTCCTCGAAGAATCGAACGATTCGCGGGTAGTAGGCGAAGCCGTGTTCGCCCTCTTGGATCATACGGTGGAAGGCGCTGGCGGGGAAGTGTTTGCGGATCGGAGGTGCGCCGGCGGCGATCATCGCGCGCACCACTTCTTCGACTTCGGTCTTGTTGGTGAGTTTTCCGGTTTCGTAGGCCTGATGGATGATCTGATTATTCGTCGGCGGGGAGTCGGTTAGCGCGTAGGATAGGGCGAAGGCGATCTCCTGTGGCGAGAGCAGATGCCGGCCGTGTTCGTCGGCTGGGCCGCGACCAAGCTCGAGGCGGTAGACGGCCTCGGGTGACAAGTAGATACCGAGTAGTGTCGTCTTGAGTCCTGCCTCGTTGCCGCCCTGTTCGAGGTTGCGCTGCATGAATGCGAGGTATTTTGAAAATTCATCTTCGCCAATCGGTCGGCCGCTGGCGCGTTCGAACTCTTCGCGGATCACCTTCTCGAGCACTTTGCGTGAAGGTTTTCCCTCTGCTTCGGAGATTGCCTTGAAGCTTTCTTTTCCAGCGATGCTGATCGGCTTGCCCTTGTTGGGGCCGTAGGTCATCGGGGTGAGCTCGCGGTCGTGGATCTGGTTGGCGATGATGTCCGAGAGCGCGAGCTGCAGCGCGAGGAAGCCCGCCTCGTCCATGATTTCCTGGTCGGCGTAATCGCGCAGGCCGCTGGATTTCGATTTGTAGCTGACGGGCTGCGCCTCGATGCCGCCAGCTACGAGCTGCTGGTATTTTCTCCCGCCGTAAATGTGTGGGCTGATGCGCCATAGTCGCGACGGGGTGAACGGAAGAGTTCTGATCGATCCGTCGAACAGGAGTTCGTGACTAACGCGGTTGCCAAACTCCGGGAGCAACCTGCGCGACTCGAGTTCGAAGCCTTTGCCGGCGGTGGTGAGTCCTTGTTTGATCCAGCTGACGATTTCCTCGCGCTCAGTTGCGGTCGGCTGAGTTTTTTTCTCGGGTGGCATCACGCCGATCTCCAATTGTTCTAGCACCCGCTCCCACATGGCGACGGTATCGCCGTTGGAAAAATCGCCATCGAGTGTGTGTAGTGAGACCTTGCCTTTCTGTGTTTCGTCGTCGTGGCAATCGGTGCAGTTCAACTCCAGAAACGGGGCGACGCGTTGTTTGAACAGCTCGTCGGGCGCGGCAATCGCGTGTCCTGTGACTAGCAGCGCGGCTAGGAGGATCGTTAGGGTTCTGGTGGTCGAGGATCGGGTCAAAATTAGAGATGAGTAGACTAAGCCAGTAACTGGCCGCTAGGAAGCCAGATCTTTGGATTGGGGCTAGCACGAACGTGTGACAATTGTTGGCCGGTCATCTGTGGAAAAATTATAAACTGATCTCTGTCGTCGCCGATCGTCCTCCAAACATTCCAACCCGCATCGGATCCCGTCCCGATCCGGCTCGACGCCACACGGCCTGGTTAAGGACTGTTCGCAAACGCCTACTGGTTGTCCGGATCCCAGCGCACCTGGTAGTAGCGGCGCTCGGCCGCTGGCGATCGCATGTCGGTAAACTCGCCGACCTCACTGGTCGCGAGGATCGAGGGGGTGGCCTCGGACCAGGTGTTGAGGTCGGTCGTCGTCCACAGCGAATACTTCGCGTCTGCCACGGCTTCCCAACGGACAATGTTTCCTGTTTCTCCCTCAAACACTTCGGTGATGCTAAATGACTGGTTCGCGATGGTTGAGATGCCTTCGGGATTGAAGAATGTCCACTCGTCTTCCAGCGGGATCGGGCGAGCAAGCGCAGTGGTGCAGAGTGTTGCGGCCAAACTCGCATTAGCGACCAGTTTTGGGGATACGATCGATATGGGGGGGCATAAGTTTTTTATAGTTAATGGCCCCTGTCCTGCAATCGAAATCGGGTTGCAAACGGATGATGAGATCGTGTGATGCTCACTTCCCGTGTTCGCAGTAGGCACTAACTCTCATCAGTAACTCCCAGCCCTTAGTCAGCACGGATCTTTAGGCGGCGGTCGACCTCTTGTTTGGTGCCGCCGAAGCCATTGTCGGCGATGACGAAAGGCAGTTTGGCGACGCCAAACATGTGCGACTGGTCGGCGAGGATGAAGACTTTGACTGGCGTCGCGGCCACGGCTGTCCCGGCCAGGATATGAAGACCGGAGGCCTGCAAAGATAGGACTACCGGGAGTGCGGCGTGTAGGAATCAAGCGCAACTCGATCGCTGTCGAGTTTCGCAAGGATTCGCCGAAGGTTTATGAGAAATACGGGCTAGGGTGGTCGGGACGTAGTGAAAGTCGTACTAGCAGAGAAACCATCGGTCGCCCGCGACATCGCGAAGGAATTGCATGCCACCAGCCGCAAAGACGGATACCTGGAAGGCAATGGCTACATCGTGACCTGGGCGTTTGGTCACCTGATCGGATTGAAGGAGCCGGATGGATACGATTCCGCTTACAAACGATGGAGCCTTGATGTCCTGCCCATCATCCCGCAGAAATTCGAGCTCATGCCAACCGGCGACGAGGGCGCGCGCAAGCAGCTGAACACCATCAAAAAGTTGTTCAAGCGCGCGGACGAAATTATCTGTGCGACTGATGCCGGGAGGGAAGGGGAGTTGATCTTTCGCTACATTCAGATCTGGAGCCAGTCTACGCGGGTGCCGTTCAAGAGGCTGTGGATCAGCTCGTTGACATCGCAGGCGATCCGCAACGGCTTCGCACATCTCACCGACGGTCACGCTTACGACCATTTGTTCCACGCGGCGCGGTGCCGGTCGGAGGCTGATTGGATCGTTGGCATGAACTGCACCCGATATTTCACCCTACAGTTCGGTGGCAACAACACGCTTTGGAGCATCGGTCGGGTGCAGACGCCATTGCTCGCACTGATCGTGAACCGCGACCACGAGATCGAGCATTTCAAACCAGACGATTACTGGGAGGTTCACTCGCGCTACCGAGAAACTCTGTTCAAGCACCAGAATGGAAAATTTAAGCAGCAGGATCAGGCCGCTGCGGTGCTACAGAAGGTCACCGGACACGATCTGGTGATCGGAGATGTGCAGGGTAGAGAGGAAAAGATTCCGCCGCCGCTGCTGCATGATTTGACCGACCTGCAAAAGGAGATGAACCGGCGTTTCGGCATGACCGCGACCCGTGCGTTGAAGGCTGCGCAGAATCTCTACGAGCGCAAACACCTAACCTATCCGCGCACCGATAGCCGGTATCTTTCCAGCGACATGAAACCTGGAATCCCTCGGCTGTTGGAGAAGTTGAAGGCCGTCCGTGCAATCGATATCGGCCGGCTTGATCTGCGAAATCTGGAATTCACCAAGCGCCTCGTGAATGATGCCAATATCACCGATCACCACGCGATTATCCCGACCGAGATCGTGCCGGGATCTGGAGGTTTGAGCGGTGATGAGGCCAAGATTTACGAGGCAGTGGTCACGCGCTTTATCGCGGCGTTCTATCCGCATTGCCGCAAGCGCGTGACCACGGTGCTGGCTAACAGTAACGGCGAATCCTTTAAGGCAACCGGGCGCATGCTCACTGACGAAGGGTGGCAGGTGCTATACCCGCACATGAACCGCAAGCAGCCACAGAAACCTAGATCGGGAAACGCCCAGTCCGGCAGTGCGGCAGCGGAGAACCTACAGCAAATGCCCGATTTTCAGAAAGGCGAACGCGGCCCGCATGAGCCGAAATTGGAAGCCCTACAGACCAAGCCGCCGCTGCGCTTCAATGAGGCGACCCTTCTGCAAGCCATGGAAACCGCCGGTCGCATGGTGGAGGAGGAGGAACTCAAAGCTGCCCTCGCAGAAAAGGGGCTGGGCACGGCGGCCACCCGTGCCCAGATCATCGAAACGCTTTTGTCTCGTAACTACATTGCTCGCGAGAAGAGAAATTTAATCAGCACCGACAACGGGCGCCATCTCATTGCACTAATACATGATGAGCGCCTCAAATCGCCCGAGCTGACCGGTGAGTGGGAGGCCAACCTCAAGAAGATGGAGCGTGGCTCATTTGCCCCCGAGCAGTTCATGCAGGACGTGATCACCCATGTAAGTGGAATCATTCTACGGCCGGATACTGGAAACTCCGCGGCACTTGTCGCCAACGGCGGATTTGGTCCGTGTCCACTCTGTGCTGCACCAGTGATCAAAGGACGTGCGCACTACGGCTGTTCCGGTTGGAAAAATGGCTGCACCTTTGTCTTGAAGTGCAGCGGATTTAGTGTCGACATCAACGCCGGGATGGCTGCTGAACTATTGCGCAATCGCGCATCTCTCGCGTCGCACCTGCTGAAGGTCGACGGCAATCCGGTTTTTGGCAATCTCCACCTGCAAACGGATGGAACCGTCACCTATGAACTTGTCGACTCAAAATCTGCGGCATCTGGGATGGGTGGATCCGATTCCGCGCTGGGGATCTGTCCGGCCTGCGCGGGAAGCATCAGCGAGACCAAGAAGGGCTACGGCTGTAGCAACTGGCAAAATGGATGCCAGTTTGTGATCTGGAAAACCATCGCCGGGAAAAAGATCTCCAAGACAAATGTAAAGAAGCTCCTGACCTCAGGCGAGACCGCCGTGCTGAACGGTTTTAAATCGAAGGCTGGCAAGCCATTTTCCGCGAAG
>JBLHKE010000310.1:0-8698 GCA_047619485.1 Verrucomicrobiales bacterium
CCGACCTCGCCAATCACCGAGGTGAAACTATCGTCCGAGGTGATCGTCGCTGCGCACACGATCAGCAACGTCGAAAACTCGGGGCAGTTCACTCAACCTTACTACCACATGATCAGCCGCGTCTTCACCGCGGGAGCAAGCATCCTACCGTTGCAGATTTCTAATCTAGCAGACATTGGCCAGTCGCTACTGATCGACGATGTGGGAATCGACACGGTGACCCATCAAGACAGATTTGAAAACAGTGGAGACCTCCATGGTCAGGAGTTAGAACATCGTCCAGGCAATGAAACTTGGTCGAGCAGCAACCCCGGCAGCTTCAATGTACAACAGGGCACTGTAACGAAACCCGGTGCCGGCAATGCCACCGCGATGCTGCCGTTCTCACCCCGGCCAGGCACGAGGCTCACTCTCAGCGCGGAGATCAATCCGGGCGACGGCAGCACGACCAAGTGGAGCGGCATCGGATTCACCAACTCTTCAGGGACCGACGCGCTCGATGTCGCCGGCGTGCTCTGGGTGCTGCTTCAGGAGGACGGGTCAGTCGTATTGCACGCAAACGAAAGCGGCGGCACGGGCACGCTGAGCGTCTCGTCACCGGCCTCGTCCCCGGTCTACCCGTTCAATCAGAACGCGCCCAACGATCTCGTGTTGATCTGGGATCGGGAGGCGAACCACGCCACCGTCCTGCTCAACGGCGTCACCGTATTCAACTCCGTTCCCCTCGACAACAATGCCGGAGGAGGTGACGGAGAATTCTCACCGGGCGTCGAATCGATCGCTGCCAGCTTCACTACCAACAACCCCACCTTCGACGAACTGTTTCTAGCCGAACAAGCCGATCCGGACACCGCCCTGCCGTCGCATGCCGCTACGACCGCCAGCTACTTCCGGCGCGAGTTCGAATTTTCCGGCGACCCTAGTTCGGCGAACATCATCCTCGATCTGTCGGTGCAAGATGGAGCGCTGCTCTGGCTGAACGGGCAGGAACTGCTACGGGTAAACCTCCCGGCGGGCACGGTCGAGGCGACCACCCCGGCGCTGTCACCCGTTGGCATCAACGACACTTTCGTGCTCCCCGCCAACCTCTTAGTCGATGGGGCCAACGTCCTCGCGATCGAGGTGCACCCGGCGTCGGGCAGCCAGGCAATCGAATTCGAAGCCTCGCTCTCAACCCTCGCGCCACTAGCCTCCGCCGACATTTTTCACCCGCTGCAGTTGAACGAGATCGCGGCCGCGGGAGATGCGAACTTCTTCGTAGAGATAAAAAACACTGGCAACGCCCCGATCGATCTGGACGGCGTGGTGCTAGAACTCGCCGGCGTGCTCGACGCTAGCTATGCATTGCCAGCGATGAGCCTAGCGAGCGGTAATTTTTTCTCGTTCGATCCAGGATTTATCGGCGCTGATGAGGATCGGCTGTTCCTCAAATCCTCAGCAGGTGCCCTGTTCGACGCTGCGCGCGGAAAGAACCGGCTGCGTGCCCGACTAGGTAGCGCCTGGCAGTACCCGACTGCCTCCAGCCCCGGCGCGGCGAACCCGTTCGCAATCAGCGACGTGGTCGTCATCAACGAAATCATGTACCACCACCGGCCGACGTATCCAGACAGCGTGAACGGCATCGGCTATCAGGAGAACAGCGAAGAGTGGATCGAACTGCACAATCACAGCGGCCAGGCGGTCGATCTAGCTGGGTGGAAATTGCGCGACGCGATCACCTACGACTTCCCGACCGGCACCATGCTGGCCGCTGATGGCTACCTGGTCGTGAACAACAGCGCCTTCTCCGGTAGCCTTAACAACAGCGGCGAGCGCATCGAACTGCGCGATGCCAATGACAACACGGTGGATGAAGTGACCTACAGCGAAGGCGGACGCTGGCCGAGCCTTGCAGATGGCGGCGGGGCGAGCCTGGAACTAAGCACCCCGACAGCTGACAACCGTCTCCCCGACGCGTGGTCGGGCAGCGACGAGAGCGCCGCAGCAAGCTGGCAGACGTTTTCCTACAGCGGCCAGGGCAACGAGCCGTCCGGCAACAACAACCCGAACTTCTTCAACGAATTCCTCGTCGGTCTGCTCGATGGTGGCGAGGTCTTGATCGACGACGTCAGCGTGATCGAATCGCCCGACGGGGCGGCGATCGAACTGGTGCAGAACGGCGGCTTCGAGAGCGATACGATCGGCGAGCAGCCAGACAAGTGGCGCATCCTCGGCACCCACCTCGAGAGCCGCGTGATCACAGATCCGGCAGGCGGTGGCGGCAAGGTATTGTCACTGCGCGCCACCGCGCGGCTCGAGCACAGTTACAATTTGGCATCGACCACCTTCGCCAGTAACCGCGCAACCAACAACAATGCGACCTACCGCATCTCCTTCCGCGCGCGCTGGGTCAGCGGCTCGCCACAGTTGAACACTCGACTGTATTTTAACCGCCTAGCGCGCACCCACATCGTGCCGCAACCAGCCGTGCACGGGACACCAGGAGAGCAGAACTCTAGCTACCGCGCCACCCTCCTGCCGACGATTCGCTCTGTTGGTCATTCCCCACTTGTCCCCTCGTCGATCGACGCTGTCACCGTAAGAGCCAGCGTCGGACACAAACTCCCGCTGACCAACGTGCGGGTGTTCTATCGATCGGCCGAAGGACAGCAGTCCCTGCAATCCGTTCTGATGAGCCAGTCTGAACCCGGTCAGTTCGTCGGCACGATCCCACCTCACCCCGAGCGGAGCGTCGTCGAATTCTGGGTCTGTGCAGAAGACGCAGAAGGCGCTCAAACCTGGTTCCCGAGCGACGATCAGGCGGGCGCCTTCTACCGAATCGGAGATGGCGACGTCGGCGAGCGCGCCGTGCAGACGATACGCATCATCATGGACCCGGACGACGCCGCGTTCATGCACACCGCCCACCACACGCCGAGCAACTACCGTTACCCCGCGACCGTCATCTACAACGATCGCGAGATGTTCTACAACTGCGGTGTCCGTCTGCGCGGGTCCTCTTACGGGCGGCGTGGAGGGCGCGTCGGTTGGAATATCAAATTCCCGGACGACCAGTTGTTCCGCGGCGTGCACGGCACCATCGCACTCGACGGCGGATACTCGATTCCTCGCGGACAGGGCAACGGCTTCCTCCAAGTCGGTGCAGGTGTGGCCACCAACGAGCTAGTTTACAACCAGATGGCGCACCGCGCAGGCGGCGTGCCTGCCACCTTCGACGACGTCGCGTTCATTGATGCGCCACTCGACTCGGACGACAAACTTGCGCAGATAAAAATGGCGCGCTTCGGCGATATTTTTCTCGAATCGGAAATCGGCAGCGACCAGGGCGAGCGTTTTAAATTCGAGTTGATCTACCACCCTCAAGCAACACTCGACGGCAATCCGGAGAGCCTCAAGAACGTCTACAACTCCGTGCGCGGAGTCGATATCACCGAGATGGGAACGGACAAGGAGGCCTACCGCCACAACTACTGGGTGCAGAACCACGCCGGGCGCGATGACTACTCAAGGATCGCCGACATGGGGCGCGCGTTCGATTCTTCGGCCGGGAGTTTAAAAGCCGAGACCGACGCTGTGATCGACATTGACAACTGGATGCGGGTGCTTGCCTACCAAGCGCTAACCGGCACCGCCGATACCTACAACAACGGGCTCGCGCACAACCTGCTGTTCTACGTCCGACCGGACGCGGAGCGCAAAGTGATGATCTTCCCCTGGGATGTCGACCACGGATTTTACTACGCCCCCACCGACTCGATCTACGGTCGTGCCAGCCACCGCGCCAGCGCCGTCGTCAACATCCCGCAGAATAATCGCCTCTACTGCGGCCACCTGCTGCACCTGTGCAACACCGGATTCGACCCGGCCTACATCGCCCCCTGGGTCTCCCACTACAACCAGGTCGCGGACCTTCCGATCGCGCAAGGCTACACGCAGTGGATCACTGATCGCCGCAATCACGTGCTCGGCCGACTCAACAGCGAACACCCGCCGGTGGACTTCCAGATTATCACCAACAGCGGCAACGATTTCTCCGCAGCGACACCATCGGTCGAGCTGCGCGGTGACGGCTGGATCGACGTGCGCAACATCATCTTAGCACGCAGCGGCGAGGCGCTCACGGTCACCTGGCTTGATTCGAACAATTGGCTGATCGACGTTCCCCTGCTCGCCGGTGCCAACCTCATCGAACTGAGCGCGATCGACCACGATGGGAATGAGGTCGGGCTCGACTCGATCACCGTCACCAACACCGGCAGCCTCGAACCTGCCGCGGCGAGCAACTTGGTGATCAGCGAGATCATGTACCACCCTACCGCCCCCAGCGTGGCAGAGATCCAGGCAGGTTTCACCGATGCTGACGCGTTCGAGTTCATCGAGCTGCGGAACATTGGTACGGAGACGATCGCACTCGAAGGCGCAGCCTTCACCAATGGGATTCCATTCGCTTTCCAGAACGGGCTACTGCCACCTGGTGGCCACACGCTGGTAGTGCGAGACCAGACTGCGTTCGAACTGCGGCACGGCGCGGGCTTGCCGATCGCAGGCGAGTACGGTGACCCGGCGGATCCGAGTGGCGACGGCGGATCGAAGCTCTCGAACGGTGGCGAGCGGCTACGCCTGCAGGACAGCGGCGGTAATGCGATCCGCGATTTCACCTACGATGACAACTCGCCGTGGCCGGTCGGCGCTGACGGTGGGGGGTTTTCACTAACACTCATCCAACCAGCATCGGATCCCGATCACTCGCTGGCCAGCAGCTGGCGCACGAGCGTTGTCATCGGCGGTTCGCCAGCGGCGAATGACGCCACGACTCTGGCGGATTGGTTAACGACCAACGGGCTCACCGACCCAAGTGCAGATCCCGACGGCGATGGCTTGAGCAACTTCGCGAGCTACGCCCTCGGCATCGACCTAACCGGTCGCACCGGACTCCCGACGGCTCAGCTCGACGGCTCGGGACGCTTCGAATTTTCCATCAAAAAACGCCGTGCGGCCGATGATGTAATACTTACTCCCGAGCTGTCGACCGACCTGCTTCTGTGGCAGGCCGACCCGGGCGACGGTAGTTTAATACAACTGATTGATGATCAGTCGCTAATCGATGGAACGAGTCACCGGCGCTTCCGTAGCAAGCTGTCGAGCCTGACGTATCCACGACAGTACATGCGGGTGCGGATCCACAATTAACGATGCCAATAGCATTGACTTCCCACTCAAAATCTCACTACAACTAACTCATGAAGAACCGACTAAGCCTACTCGCCGGAGCAGCCATTTTTCTCGTTAGCGGCATCGTGTCAGTGCAAGCATTCACACTCGGCATAGACCTGTTCCCGGTTTCTCAGGACTTCGATAACTTCAATGACGGCATCGATACCGCGACGAATGTGAGCAACGCCAACAGCGACGGGGAGGCCACTGGCTTCGCGTCGGTAAGCGTCGCCCCCAGCGCTCCGGATCCGCAGTTCCAGTTTCCCACTCCCCCGGCCTTCGCTCCGTTCAGCGTCGATGATTACCCTTCCCTGCGAATCAGTAGCCGCAGCTCCGCAGGTGGTTCCGGGCAGATCTTCCCAGTTCCCGCGAACGGCGCGACGGTCCTCAGCTACGCCAGCGCGGTCAACTTCACCGAGGCACAACTCGAGTTCATCACGCCCGGCCCAGACGGTAGCGGCCTGCGCATCGATCCGGTAGGCGCCGGGGGCGCGCAGCTCGAGACCTACGACTACGACTACATCCAGCTCGACCAGTACCCGACAGTCTCGCTCGGCGAGTTCGACCGGGATGGTGGGCTCGACGGCTGGGCGCCCAACCCGCAATTCCCCTCACCTGCCGTCAGCGCAGCCAGCAGCGCGGCCACCGCGACGACCGCCGGCAACGACCCCACCTTCACCCGCGGTGGACTGTCGATCGACACGAGCATCTACGAAATCCTCGAGTTCCGCATCGCGGTCGACGAGAACTCGACTTCTCGATTCGAATTTTTCTGGGGCACGGACACGTTTCCTGGACCAGCCGGCGGGCAGAGTATTTCGATTACTGCTGAGCTGATCCGCGACGACGAATTTCACACCTACCGCTTCGACATGAGCGACGAGGCCGCCTGGGACGGCAACCTCAACATCCTGCGCATCGACCCGCTCGCCGACGCCGATGCCGCGAACGGACGCAGGTTCTCGATCGACTACGTGCGCGCTATTTCGGGCGCGGGCGCCATTGATTCCGATGGCGACGGCCTCCCAGACAACATCGAAAGCGAGAGCCTGACCTACGTAGGACTGCGTGACACGGGATCCGACCCGTCGCTCGCCGACACGGACGAAGATGGCTTCGACGACGGTGTAGAAGTCCTCGCCGGAACCAACCCGGTCGACGACCAGGATTTCCCCACCGGGTCGATCGATGACTACACCAACTCACCCGCCGTCTATGTGATCAACGAGATGATCACGCCAAACCTGCCGATCGTGACCGGCAGCAATTTGATCAGCACCTCGATCACACCCGCACTGCCGGCCGGATTGGAGATCGACGATGAGATCGGCGAAATCCGCGGTACGCCCACGGAGGTTAGCCCGCCGATCGCCTACACGATCACCGGACGGTTCGCCAGCGGGGCGACCGACGTCTTTAACCTGACGCTCGAAGTCACCAACCCGCGCCTCACCGGCTACTCGGCCAGCCCGGCGACGTATGCCAGGAACACTCCAATCACACCCAACTCGCCGCAGTTCCTGGGCACTGCCCCGGTTTCTTACTCGGTGAGCCCAGCGCTCCCAGACGGCCTGATCTTCGACACCGTGAGCGGAGAAATCACCGGTACGCCAACTGGTTTTGGAGGGCCTGACGATTACTTGATCACCGCGTTCTACAACGCCACACCGGATTCCACATTGCCCCTCTCGATCACTATCAACGCCACGCCGATCTTAAGCGTTGATCTAGGCAACCCCATCACCGAATTCACGCCGCTCGGCGAGTTCAACAACGACGGCGATCTCGAAGGCTGGATCGTGGGCGGTCGCGGAGAGCCCCACTCGGCATCGGTATCTGGCGGGCTAGCAACTTTTGCCACCAACCCGATCCAATTCCCAGACGCCGGAGGCGGTGACGATCCGCAATTTTCCAGGGTGGGGCTCGATCTCAGCACGGCTGGCGGTGCGCACACGATCTTAGAGATCCGCATGCGCCAGAACCAAAGCCCACCGCAGGAAGTTCAATTTTTCTGGGGAGACGCGAGCGGCGGGCCATCGCCGCAGAACCAGACTATCATCCGCTCTGCAGATATCCCGGATGACAACGATTTCCACGTGTTCCAGATCCTGATGGAGGGAGTGTTCGTCGGGCCGATCAGACAGCTCCGCCTAGATCCCGGCAACCTCGCGAACACGAGCTTCGACTTCGACTACATCCGGCTGGGGAGCCTCTCCCTGTCAGAGCCACCTCGGGTGACCACGATCGGATTCAACTTCCTCGACGAGATCGAGATCACCTGGACGTCGCAGGAAGGAAAATTCTACGACCTCGACGCATCGGACGACCTAAGTGCTTGGGCTCGAATCAACAACGCAGCGATCAGCGCATCGCCAGGGTCCGAGACCACTACCTTCCCGGATGTGACCTCACCAGCCATCCCCCGCCGCTACTACCGCGTCGTTGAGCTAGCCCCCGACTAGTAGCTTGACGAACACCGAAAAAACTGTCAAAAATTGATGACTCTCATGAAAAAGATCAGCTTTCTATCCACCATTATTGGAACCGCACTCACCACTGCTGCGAGCGCCTACACCCTCAGCGTCGATCCTGGAGCTATCTCGATCAGCTTTGACCAGTTCAATGATGGTGTGAGCACAGCGACCAACTTCGGCAACATGGCCGACGGCGGCGAGGCAGGAGGCGTCTCCGCAGTAACGATGCCGGCGGGGGCAGCCGATCCCCAGTTTCAATATCTGACACCAGGCGGCCCGTTCGATCCGAACCAGTATCCCTTCATGCGCATCCAGTCACAGGGTAGCGCTGCTGGTGCCAGCCAGGTCTTCCCGCTTCCCGCTAATGGGGCGACGGTCCTGCCCTACACGACCGGCAACACGTTCAGCGAGTCGCAACTCCAATTCGCCCAACCGCTCAACGGCACCGGACTGCGCATCGACCCGCTTGGCGGAGGCACCGGAGGCACCGAGACGTTCTCATACGACTACCTCATGCTCGACCGCTTTCAGACGATTGGCCTCGGCGAGTTCGATCGCGACGGCGGCTTGGATGGATGGACACCTGCGGCCAACGGCCACCTGATCAACACTTCGGTCTCTTCTTCGACCAGCACTTTCACGGCTACGACGGCTGGGAACGACCCAGTCATCCAGAAGGCGGGCCTCAACGTCGACACGGCCACCTACAAATTCATGGAAATCAGTCTCGCCTTGGATCCAGCATCGAACTCGCGCTTCGAATTTTTCTGGGGAACGAACACCTTCCCTGGCCCGGCCGGTGGGCAGAGCATCGCGATCACCAACGAACTCATCCGCGATGGCAACCTGCACACCTACCGCTTCGACATGAGCGATGAAGCCAACTGGGATGGTAACCTCAACATCCTGCGCCTTGACCTCCTCGCCGATGCCGACGCCCAGGCCGGTCGTAACGTCGAAATTGGTCACGTGCGCCTCTACGCGCAGGTTCCAGAACCTTCCGGAGCGGC
>JBLHKE010000311.1:0-8693 GCA_047619485.1 Verrucomicrobiales bacterium
TCAGCAGGCTGCGATCGACTCAACACGCCAGCGACTGGGTGATTCCCCCTTCGCCCAACCGGTCGAGTATTTCTGTGCGAGCCATGCCGACCTACTCGAATTGGTGCCAACAAAGAAGCACGGACGGGTACGAGCTGTGATGTTCAACCTTGGCTACTTGCCGGGCGGGAATAAGTCTGAGACAACGACGTGGCCAACGACGCTCAAAGCGATTCGTGCCGCGCTCCAAATTCTGAATGCAGATGGCATCATCACCATCGCGATCTACCCCGGCCACCCAGCCGGCAAACAGGAATCAATCGCACTGGACAAATTTGTCGCACAGCTCGATCCGACGCAGTTCCGCGCGATCCGCTATGGCGTTGTGAACGCGGCCAACGACCCGCCGTATTTGCTCGCCATCGAGAAGAATTAGTTCATGTCTTCCCTGCTGCGAATTCTCACCGCTCTGTTCCCGCTATGGATTGTTCTCGGGGCCATCTGGGCGTGGTTGGTGCCAGCCCATTTCAACTGGTTCGGCCCTTACATCGGACCGGCGCTCGGGGTGATCATGTTGGGGATGGGCATCACGCTCAGCTTCAAAGATTTTGCCAAAGTTCTCAAAGTTCCCAAAGCGATTGCGGTCGGACTGGCGGCGCAGTTCACCATCATGCCGCTGCTCGGCTGGAGTCTAGCCAACGGTTTCGGGCTCGAGCGGGACCTCGCGGTCGGCCTGATCCTCGTTAGCTGCTGCCCCGGAGGCACCGCGTCCAACGTGATCGCCTATTTGGCCCGTGCGAACCTACCACTGTCGGTGTTGATGACGACTTGCTCGACGTTTCTCGCGATTTTCCTAACTCCCGGGCTGACCCATGTTTTCGCCAGTTCTCAGATGGACGTCCCTGCCGGGAAGATGTTAATCAGCACGGTGCAGGTCGTGCTGCTGCCGCTCATCGCTGGACTAACACTGAATCAATTTTTTCCCAAGGCGGTGAAGAAGGCCAAGCTCCTCGCCCCGCTGATCTCGGTGATCGCCATCGTCCTGATCGTTAGTTGCATCATCGGACTGAATAAGGAGAAGATCTCGAGTGCTGGTGCACCGCTGTTCATCGCAGTATTACTCTTGCACGTGTTCGGATTCGGACTCGGCTACATGGCTGCGAAGCTGCTCAAATATCCGGAAGATTTCCGGAGGACATTGGCGATCGAAGTTGGCATGCAGAACTCCGGTCTGGGCAGTGCGCTGGCCAACAAACACTTGCCGGCAGCCGCAGCAGCACCGTGCGCCATCTCCGCGGTCTACCACTGTATTCTCGGCAGCCTCCTCGCGGCCTACTGGCGATCGCGCCCCCCCGTTGAGACACCAACTTGCGATGCTACCAATCCGAACAGTCATGTGGGTTGAGAGATTGGAGGAGATTTGCCGCCACTACATTTGGAGTCTTGTGCCTCCCCGTTGCCATCTACCGGACGTGGCTCACACTGCTCCCGCTTCAGGAAGGAATCGCTGGGGATCTATAGTTACTAAAATCTTACAGCTTGAAACGATTTTCTAGAATCTCGATCCTCCTCCTCGGGCTGCTCGCCTTTGCTTACATCGCGAGCTATTTCGCCCTTTATCTGGTCCTTCCGGGCAATCGATCGACGACCTTGGAGCCTACGGTTAATGGCGGTTCCGCTCACAAGATGCTCCCCCGGGCGATGCACACCCCGGCTCCGACAGCGGCCAGAGAGTGGATCGGAGGCTTCGGGGACACCATTTACCGGCCGCTCGCGAGACTTCACCTAAGGATCAACGGGAAATGCCTGCGACTGAATCATCCCCACGTGTTCTTCATTTTTGGACGTCTTGGGCTTTTGTGATTGCGTGAAGCGTGGCAGGGTGACGCCATGAAGTCATCACGTCGCCAGTTTTTTCGCACCGCCGGTCTCGGCGCCGCCACGGGAGCCGCTCTATCCCACTCAGCCCAAGCCCAATTGCCCATGGGTGATGCGGATGCGGTCTACACGGTGAAAGACGACTCCCCCATCAAGCACTCGGTGATGGGTTGGTGTTTCAAACCGATCAAGGCTCCCGAATTAGCCAAGCACGGTGCGCAGATCGGCCTGAAGGGCATGGAAGGGATTGGCAAGAACGATTACAAAGCGGTGAAAGAACTCGGACTGGAGATTTCACTCGTCAGCGGTGGTCACGGCTTTGCCAACGGACCATGCAATCCGGCCAACACGCAAAACGTCATCGAAGGACTAAAGGGCGGGATCGAGCTGGCAGCGGAGATCGGCACGAAGAACGTCATCACTTTCACCGGAATGAAATTCGATGGCATGGATCCCGACAAGGCGGCTCGGCTGTGCGTCGACACCTGGAAACAGGTGATGCCGCTAGCCGAGAAAAAGGGCATCACCCTCGTGCTCGAACACCTCAATTCACGCGACGACACGCATCCGATGAAAGGGCACCCGGGCTACTTTGGCGACGATGTCGACTTCTGTGTTGAGCTCATCAACCAGGTCGGTTCACCCAACTTCAAACTCCTGTTCGACTGCTACCATGTGTCGGTGATGAACGGCGATGTCATCCGGCGCATACGCCAATACAAAGATCTGATCGGTCACTACCACACGGCCGGCAACCCCGGCCGTGGCGAGTTGGATGACAAGCAGGAGATGAACTACCCTGCGATCATGCGCGAGATCGTAAAGACGGGCTACAACGGCTACGTCGCGCACGAGTTCATCCCGACATGGGAGGACAAGATCGCCGCGCTGCGCCATGGAGTCGAGGTCTGTGACTCGGCCGTCAATCAATAGGACTGCATGGACTTCACCAAAGCAACCCGGCTCGCCGGAACCCTGTTTTTAGTTTTAGGAATAGCATCATGCCTGACGACACCACAGGCCGAGAATCCGGCAGATCCTGCGGCCAACTGGTCGGTTTCCGCCTCGCAGTACCGGGGGCCAGTCTCTCCCGATGGCTGGTTAAAAGACATCCCGTCCGCCGAGCTGAAGAAGCTGGTGGTCGAGGCGATCAAACGCAACCACGACCTCAAAGCAGCCGCAGCAAGAATGCGCGCCGCTCGAGCCCGCAGCGTGATTGAAGGCGCCGACCGATTCCCACAAGTGCGCGGCAACGGCGACGGATCGCGCGCGCAAACCGTTGACCAGGAGAGCATGCGCCAGCGTGCCAACGACTTCGGATTGGCACTCAATCTGAGCTGGGAAATCGATCTCTGGGGACGACTGCGAGATCTGTCGAGCGCTGCCGACCGCGAGGCAGTCGCGGCCGAGGCTGACTACCGCGCCGCGCGATTGTCACTCGCCGCCAACACCGCCAAGGCGTGGTTCAATGCCATCGAGACCGAGCTCCAAGTCCGGCTCGTCCGCGAAACCCTAACAAGCTTCAAAAACAACCAAGACATCATCCAGCGCGCCTTCGACGCGGGGATCGATGCACCCGGCGGCGACCGCGCCCTTGACTTGCGCCTCGCCCGATCGGACGTCGCCACCGCAGACAATCAACTCGCTCTCGCCGGGCGCAATCGAGATCGTTCCGCACGCTCGCTGGAGACGCTTCTCGGCCGCTACCCTGCCAACGCTGCGCAAATCGCCAAAACCCTCCCGCCGATCAAACGCAAGGTCCCCGCCGGTCTTCCATCCGAACTTCTCCTGCGCCGGCCCGACCTGATCGCGGCCGAACAGCGCCTAGCCGCCCGCGGGCTGCGGGTTTCAGCCGCCAACAAAGCCTTCCTGCCATCGTTTACGCTAACCGCCCGCGCGGGGCAGAGTTCACCGGAGCTTTCAAACCTGCTGAACGCCGAACGATTGGTTGCCAATATCGCCGCCGGACTCGCCCAGCCGATCACCGCTGGCGGGCGTTTGCGAGGAAACCTAGAACTCACTGAAGCTGAGAGAGATGAAACACTTCAAAACTACGCACAGGCCAGCCTTGAGGCTTTCCGTGAGGTCGAGACAGCGCTCGCCGCCGAACGCTACCTCGCCGCCCAGGAAGCCGCCCTCATCGACGCTGCTAGGCAGTCCGATGCGGCCGAGGCACTCGCCACCGATCAATACGGTCGCGGCCTGATCGAGATCATCACCGTCCTCGATTCCCAGCGTCGTGCCTTCAACGCCAAGAGTGCGCTGATCGGGGTACGCAACGAGCGCCTCCAGAACCGGATCGATCTCTACCTTGCGCTCGGTGGGGATTTCGACTCCGAACCCAAGTAGATGCTCTACCTTCTCTGCCCGCTAGCCAGTGCGATCATCTACCCGGTCGGTAGCCTGTTTCTCAAGCGATCAATCAACGAGGGCGGCGGGCTCATTCGCTCGTTGTTTATCTCAAACATCATCCTCACCCTGTGTTTCACTCCACTGATCGTGTTCTTGGATGCGCCCCCAGACTGGACCCAGTGGTTCTGGCCGATCCTTGCCGGCTGCTGTTTTTTCCTCGGTCAACTTTTCACCTTGATCGCCATCCAATCGGGCGATGTGAGTGTGCAGACGCCGCTGATGGGAATGAAGCTAATCTTCGTCGCAGTCTTATCCTCGTTCATTCGCCCCGAGGATGTCCCACCTCTACTGTGGGGCGGAGCCATTATCAGTACGTTCGCGATCTTTCTCATCAGCGGCGGTAATTTCGGGGCTTTTCGCCGTTCGTCCCGCACCGTCGTGCTCTCGCTAATTGCCTGCGTCGCCTTCGCCTGCACCGATATCTTGAGCAGCTACCGCAGCGGGCTGTTCGGGCAGATCCCCTTCATCCTCGGGACGGCGATGACGATCGCGATTCTCTCCCTCGGCCTGATTCCATTCTTTCGCGCCCGCGTGCGCGACACGCCGCGACCAGCCATGCGACTGTTGGCCATCGGCAGCCTGGCGATCGGCTTACAGGCCCTCATCCTCATCACCTCGCTCACCCAATTTGGTCAGGCGACAGCGATCAATATCATCTATTCGAGCCGCGCACTCTTTGGGGTGCTGCTAGTGATCGTCTTGGGGGCGTGGCTGGGCAATCACGAGTCAGCGACCGCTGGGAAGAAAATCATGCGCAACCGTCTGCTCGGCTCCCTACTCCTGTGCGTCGCCATCGCCCTCGTCTTCCTCAAAAAAGCGGTGGCCTAACGCTGGACTCCAAGGTTTACTCTGCGCAGTCCCGTGTTCCCTTTCGCCCAGTGAAATTTCTAAAAGCAGTCGTCCCAGCCATCCTCGTCCTGATCGCGGCCTTGGTCGTGGTCAAGATGCTGCAGGCGACCAAGCCTGGCGCGAAGAAAATCGATCGCCCGGTCCGCCCACCCTCGGTTCAGGTGATCACCGTGACCCCGACAGATTACCAGGTCACCATCCCCACTCGTGGAGAAGTCCGAGCACGCACACGCAGCGTCCTCATCCCCGAGGTGCCAGGACGCATCGTCTCGGTCGCCGCCAATTTTCGCGATGGCGGTTTTTTCGAAAAAGGCGACATCCTCGTCGAGATCGATCAGCGTGACTACGTGACCGCCGCAACGGTCGCCGCGGGCAACGTCGCCGAAGCTCGCAATGCTCACGAGCAGGAGAAAGCCCGCGCCGCTCAAGCGAAGGACAACTGGGAACGGCTCGGGAAGGGCAAGGAGCCCAACGATCTCGTCCTGCGCGTCCCTCAACTAGTCGAGGCCAAAGCCCTCGTCGATGCCGCCGTCGCCCAGCTTGACCAAGCGCAGAACAATCTCGAACGCACCAAAATCCGGGCGCCCTACGCGGGTCGCATCCTCGAGCAACTGGTAGATATCGGCCAGTTCGTCACTACCGGGACTAGCATGGCGCGGATCTTCGCAGTCGACTACGCCGAAGCCCGCCTACCGCTTTCAAACCGGCAGGTCGGGTTCATCGACTTACCCGAAGATTTTCGCGGCGAGACCGGTGGAGAAACTAGATCTCCACTACCCGAAGTTGTCCTCTCAAAACAACAGGGCACCCAAACTCTGGAGTGGCCTGCGAAGATCGTGCGCACGGAGGGGGCGATCGATACCCGCAGCCGCCAGCTGTTCGTCGTCGCCCAGGTCGACGATCCCTATCGCAAGAGCGCGGACGGCACGCCACCGTTGAAGATCGGCGATTTCGTCGAGGCGAGCATTAGTGGCCGAGTCTTAGAAGGCGTTTTTGTGATCCCGAGAACGGCGGTGCGCGAGGGTGATCAAGTCCTCGTCGTCGATGCCGACCAGCGCTTGCGCATCCGCGACATCAACGTGATCTGGGGAGATCGCGATCAGGTCGTCGTCGACGAGGGACTCGTCACGGGTGAGACGATCTGCACCAAGCCTCCAGCCTACGCGACCGAGGGCGCCCAGGTCGTCCCGCTCGCGGCGAAACCGAGCGCTGAGAAATGATTGCATGGTTCGCCAAAAACGGCGTCGCCGCGAACCTCCTCATGGTGGTTTTGTTAGTGCTCGGCATCCGCAGCGCGTTTTTCGTGATGCCGATCGAGGGGTTTCCAGAGTTCGATAGCGACGAGATCAGCGTCAGCGTCAGCTACCGCGGAGCGACCCCCGCGGAAACCGAGGAAGGCGTCGTGCTAAAGATCGAGGAAGCAATCAAGGACCTTGAGGGCATCGAAGAGATCGAATCGCGTGCCAGCGAAGGCAGCGGCACAGTGAACATCGAAGTCGAGGCTGGCTACGACCCACGGGAAGTCCTCGACGACGTCAAGAACCGCATCGATTCGATCAACACCTTCCCGGTCGAGACGGAGAAACCTGTGATCCGGCTCTCGGAGCGTGTCCGCCCGGTCATCTCTCTGGTGGTCTCCGGCCAGCTGGAGGAGGCTGCCTTGCACCGGCTAGGCGAACAGATCCGAGACGAAGTGCTTAGCAGTCCCGAAGTCACCCAGGCGGAACTCAAAGGGGTGCGCGCCTACGAGATCAGCATCGAGGTCTCAGAAAACACCCTGCAAAAGTACGGTTTCACCCTCAGCCAGATTTCCGATGCGATCCGCAAGAGCTCGGTCGACATGCCCGCCGGTGGCATCAAGACCAGCGCTGGCGAAGTCCTCGTCCGCACCAAGGGGCGCGCCTATGTTCGGGAGGACTTCGAGCGGATCGTGCTACGCACCAATGCTGATGGCTCGCGCATCACCATCGCCGACATCGCCACCGTGAACGACGGCTTCGAAGAGGATCCAGTGTTTGCCCAGTTTGACGGGAAACCAGCCGTCACCGTCCAGGTCTCACGCGTGGGCAACCAGAGCGCGCTGAAGATCTCACAGTTTATCAAAGACTACATCGACGAGGCTCAGGCTCGCATGCCCGAAGGCGTCGCCCTCACCTACTGGCAGGACTCGGCGCGGCGTGTCGAAGGACGCCTTTCGACCTTGAAGAGCAGCGCTTTGATCGGCGGCGTCATCGTCTTCCTGTTGCTCACATTGTTCCTGCGCATCGGCGTCGCCACCTGGGTCACCCTCGGAATTCCGATCGCCTTCGCGGGAGCGTTCTCTGTCCTCCCGCTTCTCGGCGTCACCGTGAACATCATTTCGCTGTTCGCTTTTATCCTGATGCTGGGGATCGTGGTCGACGACGCGATCGTCACCGGCGAAAACATCTACAGCCACCTGAAACAGGGGAAATCCGGCACCCAGGCGGCCATCGACGGCACCAACGAGGTATTCGTGCCGGTCACGTTTGGCGTCATCACCACCATCGTAGCCTTTGTCCCGATCCTCTTCCTCCCAGGCTTCCGCGGCAAAATTTTTGCCATCATCCCAGCCGTGGTCTTGCCGATCTTGGTCTTCTCACTGATCGAGTCCAAGCTGATTCTTCCAGCCCACCTGAAACATCTCAAGGTCGGCAATCGCAAACGCGAAGAACTCGGGTTCTTCTCGCGCCTGCAGCGTCGTGTCGCCGACACCCTCGAACTGGTCGCGGAGAAAGTCTACGCGCCGGCGCTCGAGTTCTGCCTGCGGAATCGCTACCTCACCGTGAGCCTGTTCGTCGCGGCCTTCATGATCGTGTTCACGCTCATCACCACCTCGCGTGTCGGGCTAACGTTCTTCCCACGCATCCCGCAAGAACAGGTCACTGCCTCGCTGCGGATGCTGCCCGGCAACCCGGTCGAGGACACCGAACTCCAGGTGGCGCGCATCCGCGCCGCCGCGGAGCAACTCCAACAGAAGTACATCGACCCGACGACTGGCGAGAGCATCATCAAGCACATCTTCACGACGGTCGGCTCGACCAGCCTGCGCAGCAACAGCGGCGGGTCATCGTCGGCGGGACAAGTCGAGTTCGAACTCACTCCAGCCGACTCACGCGGCATCGATGTCCCTGTCTTCCCACTCGTTGCCGAATGGCGCAAGACGATCGGCCCGATCGCAGGTGTGAAAGAACTCAACTTCCGCGCCGAGTTCGGTCGCGGCGGCGAACCGGTCGACATCCGTCTGCGCGGCCAAGACGTGGAAGCGTTGGGTCAAATCTCGAATCAGATCCAAGCCTTCCTAGCCGACTACGACGGCGTCTTTGATATCCGTGACAACCTCGAGGACGGCAAAGAGGAGATCCGCCTCAAGATCAAACCCTCTGCCGAACAGTATAATTTAACCATGAACGACTTAGGACAGCAGGCACGCGAGGCATTTTTCGGTGCCGAGGCGCAACGAATCCAGCGCGGGCGGGAAGACATCCGCGTCATGGTACGCTACCCAAAGGCCGAGCGAGAGTCCCTGGACACCCTGCAGAATATGCGCATCCGAA
>JBLHKE010000312.1:0-8683 GCA_047619485.1 Verrucomicrobiales bacterium
TTGATAAAATCCCCGCTGTCTTCGTTGCTAAAGCGCCCACTATCACCAGATAGCTTAGCGTTTATCGCCTCGCCAGCGGGAATTTTCTCTGCGCCCCATTTCCACAGCAGGTTTCCGGAGCTGCCCTTCACAACCTATCATTGAAAACTGGATCTTTGTTTTCGGCGGTGGTAGTCAGCAAACGTGGTCAAAGATCCACACGATCCAGAGTGGTGAAGGTGTCAGCCCTGCCGCTTGCCGAATTGCTTGCGATAGCGATGCGGGGTAAACCCCATCCGGCGCCGGAATTGCGCAGTGAATGCGCTTTGGTCGCAGTAGCCCAGATCCAGCGCGATCTCCCCGATCGATTGGTCGGTTTGTTGAAGCAGTCGGCAAGCCAGTTGAACTCGGCTGCGGCCGAGGAACTGCTTGGGCGTCAATCCAGTGTCTTCTTTGAACCGTCGATCGAAGTGACGGTGCGACAACTGCAGCTCTCGCGCCAACTCTGTGACCGAGACAATCTCTCCGGGTCGCTCCAAGATGCGTTTCACCGCTTCGGCGATTGAGGGATCGGCGGATGAAAGTCCGCTGCTTTGATTGTAACGCTGCACGGTGCCCATGACTCCGACGGGTTTTCCGCCCCTCCCCAGCACTGGCATTTTGTTGGTGACGAACCAGTCGGGCAGGCCTTGGCGGCTGAGGAACAACTCCACCATGCGCGCCATTTCCTCGCCCGTTTCGAGCACGCGCTCGTCGTCTCGGCGAAACTTCGCAGCGAGAGATTTGGGAAACAGCTCGAAGTCGTTTTTGCCAATGATTTCCGCTTCGGTCTCGAATCCGAGCCGCTCGAAAAAGTGCCGATTGGCATACAAGACTTGGAAGCGCCGGTTTTTGAGAAAAAACGCGATCTGATCCAGGTGCTCGAAGAGGTGGGGAAAGCCCGCATCGTGGCCGATTTCTGCGAGGAATTGTTCTCTGAGATCCATGGCCAGTTTTTAACAAAATGAGGCCAACGCGCTCTAGATTCAAGTCTTTAACGGCTGTTAGATGAGCTCTATCAGCGCACCCTTCGAAAATCGGTATCGCGATCATTGGGCTCGGTTTCGGAGCTGAGATCGTTTCGGTTTACCCGCTGCATCACATAAAAATTCATTTTCATCCATGAAGTTTCCTTTCCAATTAATTTGGCTTCTCCTCTTTGGCAGCCTCACGAATCTGCTTGCGGCAGACAAAGCCAAGGTTGTTTTCATTTCCGGCAAAGCGAGCCACGGCCCGATGGCGCACGAGCATCGTGCCGGGAACATGTTGCTGGCGAAACGATTGAACGATGCCGATCTCGGTGTGAACGCGGTCGTTCTGCCGGAGAATGGCTACCCGAAGGACCCCAGCGTTTTGGAGGGTGCGGCGACGATCGTCATTTTCTGCACTGGGCACAATGGTCACCTCCTGAATCCGCACCTTGAGGAGTTCGATGCGCTCATGAAGAAGGGCACCGGAGTGGTCATGATCCATTGGGCGACCGAGGCGAAGATTGGGATGCCAGGGAAGAAGTTTCTGGAGTGGATGGGTGGATTCTGTGATCTCAACTGGTCGGTGAATCCACATTGGAAGCCGAGTTTCAAAGGCTTCCCGGATCACCCGATCGCGAACGGACTGGAGCCGTTCAGTGTCGATGACGAGTGGTATTATCACATGCGCTTTGTCGGGAAATTGGAGGGCGTAACGCCGATTCTGTCCGACCTCCCGCCGCCGGAAACGCTGAAGCGACCCGACGGGGAGCGGAGCGGCAATCCGGATGTGCGTCGTGCGGTCGCGAGTGGCGAAAGTCAGCATGTGGGTTGGGCCTACGAACGGCCCGATGGCAACGGCCGCGGGTTTGGTTTCACGGGCGCGCACAACCATGTGAGTTGGAAGAACGACATGTTCCGCAAGGTCGTGCTGAATGCGATTCTGTGGACGGCGCAGGTTGAGGTGCCGGAAGATGGGGTGGTTTCGCCAACGCCTTCCGATGAGGAGATGAAATTAAATTTGGATTCCAAGCCGGATCGCAAACGAAAGGCGAAGGTGCCGCCAAAACCTGCCGCTCAAGCTCCGCCGAAACCCAAGCCATATGCGCAATTCGATGCGCGCCTGGTCGATCGGAACGCCGCGGCTCAGTACATGCAAAAATTGCGGGAACAGCAGGTGGTGACGCTGGATTCGACGGTGGCGTTGAATCTGTTGATCAAAGCGTTGGGCAAGTCTTCAGACGGCGCGGCGCAAGAAGGGCTGCTGCGCGGTATCGTGCGCGGGTTGGAGGGGCGACGTTCGGTGGCGAAGCCGGAGGGGTGGACCGAGGTCAGTGGAAGACTTCGACAATCGGCCGGCGGTGAAATTCGCTCGATCACCCAGCAACTCGATCAGATCTTTGGCGACAACGCGGCGGCCGAGCGAGCGATCGCGCAGCTCAGGGACAAAGCTGTCCCAGCGGAGCAAAGACGAACCTTGCTGAAGGACCTCGTCACGCAGCAGAATCCGCAAGTGATGGAGGTCTTGCCAGCGTTGCTGGATGAACCGGAAATGGCCATCGCAGCAATTCGGGCGTTCGGCGCGATGAATGAGCCGCGCGCGCCTAAGTTGCTCCTCTCGCGGTATGCAAAATGGGATGATGGCGCCAAACGGGCGGCGGTCGAAACCTTGGCGATGCGCAAGAATTATGCGATGGCGCTGCTAACCGCGATCAAAGATGGCAAGCTGCCGAAGGAAGACATCCCTGCGCATGTCGCGCGACCGTTGTCGAGCTTGTTGGGCAGTGCGTTCACCAACGTTTTTGGCGATTTAGATGAGCTGTCGAAGGACAAGGCCGAGTTGATGGAGCGATACACCAAATTGCTAACGGCCGAGAATTTAGCCAAAGCGGATGCTTCGAAGGGGCGTCTAATTTTCACCGCGTCCTGTGCTGCTTGCCACAAGATCTACGATGAGGGAGGCGTGTTGGGACCCGATCTGACGGGATCGAATCGCGCGGATCTCAATTACATCTTGCTCAACATGATCGAGCCCAGCTCCGATATCCCCGAGGCGTATCAGTTGGTAACGCTGCACACGAAGAATGGACAAGTGTTAGGTGGCACCGTGGCGCAGGAGGATGATCAGCGGGTGGTTCTTAATTTGGTTGGCCAAACCACCACCGTGCTGAAAGCCGATATCGCGAAGCGTGAAGTTTCGCCCATGTCCATGATGCCGGAGGGCTTGCTGCCAACGCTGCAAGACGCGCAAGTGTTAGACCTCGTGAAATACCTTCAAACCACCAAGCAAGTCGATCTACCAAAATGAAACCCCCAGATGTTCGTAGCGGAAGATACAGAATCTTCCAACAATCGCAGAGCCTCGCGGCGGGATTCGTCACGAATTCCGCTAGCTGGGCGATTGCCCTGCTTCTCACCGCGCCTGCGGTCTTTGGTCAGGCCCGGCAACACAAGACAAGCGACGCGCCGTTTCTAAAACCGGCGGAAGCGGTCGCGAAGATGCAGATTCCAGATGGATTTCAGATCGACATTTTCGCCGCGGAGCCGGACATCGGCGAACCGATCGCGTTCACCTTTGACGACCGCGGTCGCGTCTGGGTGGTGGAGAACTACAACTACGTCGATCGTGGCAGCCACACGGACGAGAAGCCGTTGACGCGGATTCAGATATTCGAGGACACTGATAGCGACGGGGTTTTCGATACCAAGAAGCTGTTCACCGACAAACTGACCTTCAGTTCCGGAATCGCGATTGGATTTGGCGGGGTGTTTGTCGGAACGCCACCGAATTTGATCTTCATCCCCGATGCCAACGGCGATGACCAGCCCGATGGCGAACCGCAAGTCCTGCTCGACGGCTGGGGAATCCACGACCGGCACGAAACGCTCAATAGTTTCATCTGGGGGCCAGACGGCTGGCTCTACGGCTGTCATGGCGTGTTCACTTCGTCGATGGTTGGCAAGCCGGGTGCATCGGACAAGGATCGGCTGTTCATCGATGGCGGGATTTGGCGCTACCATCCCACGAAGAAGAAATTTGAAGTGTTTGCGAGGGGGCTTTCAAACCCGTGGGGCTTCGACTTCAACGATGTCGGGCAAGGTTTCGCCAGCTGCTGTGTCATCCCGCATCTGTTTCATATTGTGCAGGGCGGTTACTATCACAAGCAAAGCAAGGCGCACCTGAATCCGTATGTCTACGACTACATCACCACGATTCGCGATCACACCCACCTCTCGGCGCACGGAGGCGCGCGGTTTTATCTAGCCGATACCTTTCCGGAAAAATATCACGACCAGCTCTTCATGTGTAACATCCACCAGCATCAGGTGCTGACGGATGTGATGAACCCGAGTGGCTCCAGTTACATCGGTAGCCATGGCGAAGATTTTGTGACAACCAATGATTTGGCCTGGGTCGGTTTCAGCATCGAGGTAGGGCCGGATGGGGGAGTCTATATCCTTGACTGGCATGACACTGATATTTGCGGGAACAAAATCAATTTTCCCGACAGCGGTCGGATCTATCGGCTCATGCCGAAGGGCACCAAGCCGATCAATCGCCCTAACGTTGGTGCCTTGCCCGATTCCGCTCTGGTGAAAATGCAGGATCATCCGAACGATTGGTATGTCCGCGCCGCGCGTCTGAATTTGCAGATGCGTGCAGCGAGTGGCAAGCTGGACCCTGGGGCGGGGGACTGGTTGCGCGAGATGTTGGCGGCGTCGAAAACCTCCCCCAAGCGTCTTCGCGCATTCTGGGCGCTGCACGTGACCGGAAGTCTGGACGAGAGGGCGCTTCTAGAGTTCCTCAACCACGAGGACGAATACGTTCGGGCGTTCGCGATCCAGTTTTTGTGCGAAGACAAAAAGGCGTCGGAGACCGCGTTAAACCGGTTCGCCGATTTGGCGAAGAACGATCCGTCCGCAGTCGTCCGGCTCTATCTCGCCGCCGCGTTGCGACGGATCGAGCACGATCAGCGTTGGCCGATTTTGGCAAATCTCGCGCAGCATTCCGAAGATTCAGAAGACAATAACATTCCCCGGATGCTGTGGTTTGCTCTGGAGCCGATGGTCCCATTACATCCGCAGAAATCGCTCGAACTGGCGATCAATGGCAAGCTTACCAACCTGCAAGAGCACGTCGCCCGCCGCCTGGTCAGTGGTGATTTGTCATCTGCTAAGCAAAGCAATCAGCAGAAGCAAGGTGTCGCCCCAAATACCGCGCAGAAAATCCTGCAACGCGTCGCGCCCGGTTTTCAAGTCCGCGATGTCGGCGAGGGGGGCGTGAAACCGCAGCCGGAATTTCGCAACGAGTTCGCAGTCCAAACCCACCCGTTAAGTCGCAAGGTTCCCTGCGTGCTCTATCGTCATCTTGATGTGCCGAAGGGCAAGGCGACGAAACTCCGCATCCGCGCCAGCTACCATCCGCACGGAAACTGGCAGCTTCGCATCCTGGCAAACAAGAAGGTCATCCATGACCAGATTGTGAGTTATGAAACGGTGAAAGCTGAGTGGCTGGAATTGGAAATTGACCTGACTAAGTTCGCTGGCGAACACCTGGATTTGGAGATTGAGAATCGGGCGAACGACTGGGCGTGGGAGTTTGGTTTCTGGGGCAAGGTAGAAGTGACGAGTGCTGCTCTTCCCACGCCCACTCCGTCTGCCGAGGTGCAACGGCCGAACATTCTTTTCTGCATTTCCGATGATCAAAGCTATGCCCACACCAGCGCGAATGGCGACCCAGTCATAAAAACTCCCGGTTTCGATCGTATCGCGCGGGAAGGCCTACGATTTACCCACGCGTTTTGCGATGCGCCAACCTGCGGCCCTTCGCGCAGTGCCATTTTGACCGGCCAACCGATTTGGCGGTTGGAGGAAGCCGGAAACATTCACAGCACGCTCCCCGCTAAGTTCGCCACCTACACCGCAATGCTAAAGGACGCTGGTTACTTCATCGGTTTTACCGGCAAGGGGTGGAGCCCCGGCCGATTGGAGCCTGGAGGGCGCACTGAGAATCCAGCAGGTTCCTCGTTTCAGACCAAAAAGCTCAAGCCGCCATTCGAGTCGATAAGTAACACTGATTACGCAGGTAATTTCGCTGATTTCCTTTCCAAGAAGCCAGGCGAAGATCCGTTCTGCTTCTGGCTCGGCACTTCTGAACCGCATCGTGGCTACGAGCTGGGCGCGGGCAAACGGACTGGCAAGGATCCCAATAAAGTCATCGTTCCGCCGATTTTTCCCGACAACCAAACCGTGCGCAGCGACATTCTCGACTACTACATCGAGATCGAACACTTCGATTCGATGGTATCGCGGGCGATTGCGATGCTGGAGGAGTCGGGTCAACTCGACAACACCATCATCGTGGTGACGAGCGATCACGGCATGCCGTTTCCGCGTGCCAAAGCGAGCCTCTACGATGCTGGTTCTCGGGTGCCACTAGCGATTCGCTGGCCAAATGGGATCACCAAACCGAACCGCGATGTCAACGCCTTCGTCAATCTCAGCGATCTCGCGCCGACCTTCCTCGAAGCCGCCGGTTTGGAGCCAGCGGAGATGATGACGGCGCAAAGTTTGCTAGGCATCTTCCACAACGAAACGCCAACTAAGCGCGACGCCGCGTTTGTCGCGATGGAACGCCACGACGGCTGTCGCAAAGGCGGAAAGGCCTATCCTTGCCGCGGAATTCGGACGGCAGACCACCTCTATATTTACAACTTCGAACCGACCCGCTGGCCCTCCGGATCCCCGGATCCTTCGGTCTGTGCCCGGTCGATTCCGTTTGGCGAAATCGATACGTCGCCCACGAAAACTTACATGATGGAGCATCGCAATCAGCAAGGCGTAGGGCGTCTGGCTGAGTTGGCCTTCGGCATGCGGCCAGCTGAGGAGCTTTACGATTTGAAGACCGATCCGCATCAAATGGTGAATTTGGTGAGCTCGGCTGCCTACGTCAGAATCCGAGCTGAGCTCCGAAAGCAGCTTTTTGATCATCTGCGAACCACTGAAGATCCCCGCGTCGTCGGCGGCGTGGTGGATTGGGACTACTATCCCTACTACGGCAGAATCAGCACCAAGGGCTGGGCTGTCGATTCGAAGCCAATAGCCAACGCTGTAGAACAATGATCCGATCACTCCTGATATTTACCGCGCTATGCTTCACAAGCTCTATCTTCGCGAAATCGCCGAACATTGTCTTTTTCCTCGTCGATGATTTGGCTTGGAGTGATGTCGGTTGCTTTGGTAGCAAGTTTTACGAAACACCTAACATTGATCAACTGGCGCAAGACGGCGTCAAGTTCACCAACGCCTACGCAGCCTGCCATGTATGCTCGCCAACGCGGGCGAGCATCCTCACCGGCAAGTATCCGGCGAGGCTGAATCTGACCGACTGGTTGAAGGGGCGGCGCGATTTTCCGTTTCAGCGGCTGAAGAACGTGGAGATCAATCAGCATCTGCCTTACGAAGAAGTCACGATTGCTGAAAGGCTGAAAGAACTCGATTATGCGACCGGTATCTTCGGTAAGTGGCACCTTGGAAAAAAACCATCCGACCCAACAGCTCACGGTTTTGACATTCATCTTCCTGATGTTCCCTCGAACTGGCGGACATTTCATGGTCCGTTTGGGATGAAGAATTTTGAAAGCAAGAAGGGCGATTACCTCTCCGATCGGATCACGGACGAAGCGCTAGTCTGGATGGAGATCAATAAGGAGAAGCCGTTCTTTCTCTACATGTCGCACTTCGCGGTACATGACCCTATTGAAGGACGGGCGGATCTGGTTGAAAAATATCGGAAAAAGCTGAGCGTGATGGAGAAGCTCGATTCGCCGGATTTCATCCTCGAGGGCAATCCGGATAGTCCTGATAATCCCACCAAGGAGGAATTGGCGGAGCTGATCAAGACGCCCGAGTATGCGCGTCACGGAGTGTTACCGCGTGGAACGATCAAGATCCGGCAGAAGCAGGACAACATCGAGTTCGCCGCGATGGTCGAGAGCGTCGATCAGAGTTTGGGGCGCATTGTCTCCAAGTTAGAGGAGTTGGAAATTGGAGATGACACCGTCGTGATCTTCTTCTCGGACAACGGTGGCATGTCTGCGATCAATGTTGGGAATCCGCAGCGCGTCGTGTCGGAAAAGAACGTCGACAAAGCCTACTCGACTTCTTGCCTGCCGTTGCGCGGAGCCAAAGGCTGGCTCTATGAAGGTGGGGTGCGTGTGCCGATGATTGTAAAATGGCCCGGGCATTCGAAAGCCGGTAGCGTGGTCGATGAGCCAGTGATGAGCACTGATTTTTACCCGACAATTTTAGAGCTGATTGGCGAGAAAGGCGAGACCCCAGATGGTCAGAGTTTTATTACCGCTTTGCGGGGGGAGCCGTTCGAACGTGCTCCGATTTTCTGGCACTTCCCACACTACAGTAATCATGGAATGCAAAGCCCGGGCGGCGCTGTTCGTGATGGGGATTTCAAGCTACTCGAATATTTTGAAAACGGAACCGTTCAACTATTCAACTTAGTCGATGACATTGGTGAGCAAAATGATCTGTCGGAAATTGAAGTCGAGAAGACAAAACAGCTCAAAGAAAAACTTCATCAATGGCGCAAAGATGTCGATGCGAAGATGATGAAACCCAATCCTGATTATGATCCAGTAGTGGATTTATGTTCAGCACCGGTAGTGCCGGCGTTCGATCAG
>JBLHKE010000313.1:0-8624 GCA_047619485.1 Verrucomicrobiales bacterium
GCATCACGGATTTCCTGCACGGTAGCAGCCTCTCGCCAGGCGGTTCGCGCCTTATGCTCCACATCGGTCGGAGTGACCACGAGCGAATCCGTCTGTTCGGTTCGAAGACTCTCGCAGAAATTGAATTTCCGAAACAACGCCGGTGAGGGCATGGGGTGGGGGCTCGACCGGTGGAGAACGCGGTCTGATCACCAACCCGTCCGACAGGCGGCCGGGGATGCTGGGGCTGGAAAAGCTATTCCCTAGGAGCCTGTCGGACTTACCCGCTCCGGCAAGAATCATTTTGGAATTCGCCCAGATCCGCCCGCTGAATCGTCATTAAGTCCATTTAAATCCTCCCCAGCAAACGGATCTGGATCGGAGTTCTAAAACATTTTGCTCGAATCATCTAAGTCCGACAGGCTCCTAGCAACTAATGTTTTGGGTGGTGCCAGACGGAGCGCGCCCAATGTCACTTCCAAACCGTGGAATCGCCCCGAAACGGTATCCTGTCCGCTGTTGCTAGGCTTGAAATCAGGGCGTAGCCGACGGAACATACCCACCGATGAGCATCTCCCGCAGAAAATTTCTCAAGGCCAAAGGAGCCACCATCGCGCTACCGTTCTTGCCATCGATTGCGCACACCTTCGCCGACGTCCCAAACAAGGGTATCAAGCCGGCGAAGAAACTGGTGATGATGTATGTGCCCAACGGCTTGGTGCGGCGCTGTTTTTTCCCCGGTGAAGAAAATGGTGAGATTCCAGGTTTTGTCGGCGGGTTCAATGCGGACAAGTTCAAGGAAGAGAAACGCACCCGGCGCGAGCCCGGCATCCACCCGGTGGAACTGACCTCGAGCATGCAGCCGCTGTCCGCCTATTCCGATGACATCTCCCTGGTGACGGGTTTGGACCGGACTTACAAGAACGGGCAGGACGTGCACGCCCAGGGGGCGTCATGTTACCTGACGAGCGTGTCTCCCGAACAGGCCGCCACCAAGGGCATGCGCCACCCAAATGGCAGGAGCCTTGACCAAGTCATTGGTGACCACATCGGCCACAGCTCGGTCTTCAACACATTGGAGATTAGCTGCAACGGCTTCACAGCACCGAAGGAATCAATCTATTTCAACAACATCTCTTGGTATGGGCCGGACAAGATCGCACCGTCGATCCGTGACCCGCAGAAACTCTACGAGCGGCTGTTCAGCGCTGACAGCTACCGGGAACACATCGACGACGTCACCGACCTGATGCTCGCAGATGCCAAGGCACTCACCAAAAAGCTCGGGCGCGAGGACAAAGAAACGCTGGGCGAATTCATGGAGATGATCCGCGATGTTGAGATCCGCATCAAAAAGCAGCAGAGCTTGGTCTCCTCGGCGGACATCAGAATCCCGAGGAACGAGATCCTCCCACGCGGCGAGTATATCAAGCTGCAGGCTGACCTCATGCTTTTAGCGATGCAGATGGGCATCACCAATGTCTGCACCTTCATGGTCGGTCCTGAGCGCTGGGACGCGTCGCTACTCTACGAGGGCGTGTTCGACAAACCGGTCCAGCACCACAACATGACCCACAACCAGAAGGGCGATGGCTACAAGGCGCTGCAGAAGATCGATATTTTCCACATGGAGCAATACGCCTACGTGCTGAAGCGGATGAAGGAGCTCAAGGAGGCCGATGGCACATCCCTGCTGGACAACTCCATCGTCACCTACGGCGCCGGCTTGGGCGACGGCGCCACGCACCAATATTTCGACCTGCCACTGATCGTCGCGGGCAAAGGTCAAGGCCAGCTGAAACAGGGACGCTTCATCCATTGCAAACCCGGCACCCTAAACTCCAACATGTGGCTGACTATCGCTAAACTGATGGGGCTTGAGCTCGACCAATACGCCGATAGCAGTGGTGTTGTTTCCGAACTGTGGACCTAGTGTTTCGCCAACTGCTCGTCTGCCTGCTGCTCGCGCTCGCTAGTGCTGCGCAACTGGCCGGCGCTAGTGAATTCGACGAATTCCTGAAGCCGCTGTTCGCCGAGAACTGCACCAAATGCCACGGCGAGAAGAAGACCAAAGGGAAGGTGAATCTTGAGGCGATAGTGACCGCAGATCAACTCCTTGATGATCCGGCGATGATCAAGGAATTGATTGATGTCATCGATGCCAACGACATGCCGCCGGAAGACGAGCCGCAACTAGATGAGGCGGCGCGCGGACGGATGATCACCTCCCTGAAGGCGATGCTTCGCGAATCGGCGGCCAGTGGCGGAGTGGACCGCCTTCAGATCCGGCGTCTCAACCGGTTCCAGTACAACAACGTGGTCAGGGATCTTTTCGGATTGGATCGTGACGTCTTCGGTCTTTCGGAGAAGCTGATGACCAGGCACAGCAACTACCTGCAGAACAACCCCGACGAAATGCCCGACAAGGTTCAGGTCGCCTGTCACTCCCTCGATCCGGCCGGTGGTCTTGCCGATGTGAACCCCTTTCCCAAAGACCTTCGTGCCGCGCACGGTTTCGACAACCAGGCCAACCAGCTGACACTCTCACCGCTGCTGCTCGACGCATTTTTAAAGCTCAGCGTCTCCATCCTCGATAGCCCCGATTTCAACGAAGCTAAGGTCGGCATCTGGGCTGAGTTTTTCAAAGCACCAGAGCAAGGCACTGAGATGGCACCCGAGGTCAGGCTGCGGCTCGAGAAATTTCTCAAACAAGCGTTCCGTGGCCCGCTCGAGGACCAGACGCTCGATCGCTACACGGCCTACACTCTTTCGAAGATCGACAACGGTTTGCCATTCACCGACTGCATGAAAAAGGCAGCCTCGGCCGCGATGTCTTCGCCCTTGTTCCTCTACAGATACTCATCGGGCTCCGACTTCGAGCTCGCTTCCAGGCTGTCTTTTTTTCTCTGGGCGAGCAGCCCCGACGAAGAACTCCTCGGCTTGGCCAAAAGTGGCGAACTTTCGAAACCCGCCGTCCTGGCAAGAACCGTCGAGCGAATGTTGGCTGACCCGAAAATCGAGCGTTTCCTCGACACCTTTCCCTCGCAGTGGATGCAGCTCGAAAACGTCCTTGCCGCCACGCCCGACCCTAGCAAAGCGAAGTTTTTCAGTCTCAACAACAGCAAACCTGCCAGCACCCAGATGGTGCTCGAGCCCCTGTTACTTTTTGACACGGTCTTCATCGAAAACCGCCCTGTCATCGAGCTCATCGCGCCAGAATTCAGTTACCAGAGCGAGTTCCTCAAGACTTGGTACACCTCTGATCTAAAGCCGCCACAGGCCGACACTCAGAATCTCGCTGAGAAGAATCGCGCCAACGACGAACACCGCAGATCACTCGGTGAAACGATCAAAGGCAAGCAGGTAGAACTCGCGTCGATCGACGACCCGGTGCGCGCCCGGCTGCTGGCCGGAAAGCAGCAGAGTGGTGGATCAAAAAAAGCGGTGGATCTAAAACCAGTCGCCGCTTGGGAGTTCGACGGCAACCTGGAGGACGCCATTGGCGCGCTCGATCTGAAAGCCCATGGCAAGATTGAATACAAAGACGGGATGGCTGTCCTGAATGAGAATGCTTTCCTCGAAAGCAGTAAATTGCCGATCGAACTCAAGGCGAAGACACTTGAAGTCTGGTGCCAGATCCACGACGTGAACCAGATCGGTGGCGGCTTGATGGGAATCCAGGGGCCAGGCGATTTTTTCGACACCATCGTCATCGGTGAGCGCCAGCCAAAGCACTGGATCTCAGGTAGTAACGGTTTCAGCCGCACCCAAGATTTCCCCGACTCCACACCCGAGGAGAAAGCCAACCAGCCACTGCACCTCGCGATGGTCTACAAGGATGACGGCACGACCTTGCTCTACCGCAATGGCAAGCCTTACGGCAAACCGTTCCGCAAAGGGACGAGCGCCGCTACGTTTCCGAAAGACCAGAGCTCAGTCATCTTCGGCCTGCGCCATCTCCCCCCGGGCGGCAACAAACATCTACCGGTGAGCCTCGGGCGTGCGCGTTTGTACGATCGCGCACTAACTGCGGAAGAACTCGAGGCATCGAGCAATGGCGACCATCTCTACATCACTGACAAGGAACTCGTCGGAGCGCACACTCCAGAGCACAGGAGCAAACGAGCCGCCCTAAACAAATCTATCAATGAAGCCGAGATCGCTCTGAAGAAAATTCCAAAGAATCGCGACCTTAAAAAGTTCCAGCAAGAACTAGACAACGGCTACGAAAACCAGATCCGCAACCAACTGCGTTCGCAATCCTTCCAGCGCGTCGCTGCCACCGATCCGCGCTACGGCGGCGTTGTCACCAACGCCGCCATGCTCAGCATGACTTCAGGTCCGAAGCGCACGCATCCGATCGCACGCGGCGCGTGGGTCATCGAAGTTATTTTCAATGACCCGCCACCTCCACCACCGAACGATATCCCCCCACTCAACGAGAATAGCGGCCCGAAAAATCTGACGATCCGTGAAAAATTTGCCGAGCACAGAAAAAACCCCGACTGCGCCGGTTGCCACTCGCGCCTCGATCCTCTCGGCTTCGCTCTTGAGAATTTTGACATCACCGGACGCTGGCGAGACAAATACGAGAACGGTCGCGAGGTTGATTCCAGCGGGACCTTAATGAAAAAATACGACTTCGATGGCATCGTTCGCTTCAAGCAGACGCTCATCAAAGAAGACAAACGATTCGCCAAGGCGTTCACAGGACACCTGCTCCGGTTCGCCCTGTCACGAGAGCTAGGTCCAGCAGACTCGCTATCGATTGAAACGATCGTCAACAAGTCCGAACAGGATCGGTTCAAGCTGCGATCGCTGATCAAAGAGTTGATCCTGAGCGAGCCGTTTCTTCAAAGAAACGCTATAATTCCGAAATCGAAATAGGGGCCGCCTGGGTCTTGCTCAGACTGGACTGCAGACGGAATCTTGTGAGCTTCTAACGAAGGACGCGTTAGCCACAGGGTGAGAGAATTGGCTTCCGCTACCACACGGGTAGTGGTTAGTGTGTTTTGATGATTCAGCAGCCAAGCAATGAACGCATCAGACAGGCATTGGGATGGGTCAGTTGTGCGCTCCTATTGTTTCTAGCTGCCTGGCCATCGGCTGCTCAGAAAAAGGCTGAACCGCACCCAGCCGTGACGCGGATGATCATCCCGGAGGGCGCAAAGTGTTTCGATTGGATCATGGACGAAGCCAGCGGGCGCATTTTCACCAGCGTCGTCATCGGCGCTAGCGGCTCGGTGATCGAGTTCGACTTGGCCACTGGCAAGGAACAGCGGCGCTTCAAGGTGACCAGTCAGCCGGTTCATCTGGCGATCAAAAACTCCACGCTGATAGTCGGCGACCGAGGGGTAGGCAAGGTGCATTTCATCGACCTGAAGAGCAACAAGCTCAGCGGCGAGCTGCAGCTCCCTGTCCCGTGGGTGAACTCGATTTTCTGTTCAGAGGCCGACAATTCTTATATTTATGTCGCTGCTGGCAAATCGTATAGGGAGCGCATTCCGACGATCTACCAGATAGACTTGGGCACGCGGAAGGTTCGCAAGCAGCACGACGGGGAGCGCTGGCGCGGCAGCCGCGGATTGGGCGAGGTCGTGATGTCACCCGACGGGAGATTTATCCTCGCCGGTGCTCCACAGAAGAATTCAGGCAACATGCTGATGAGGGTCGATGAGGAGGCGTGCACGTTCGACTCCCTCGTGGAGTTCCGTGAGGATAAAAACTTCAAGCAGGCAGGTCCATCGAACCGTTTTTGGACGATCGGTTATCAAATGTGGCCAATCGATCTCACATCCCACGTGAAGGGCGAGGTTGAACCCGACTCTTACCAAAGACACCCGCTCATCTCTTTCGAATCCTACCCATACATTGTCGCGTTACACTCGACCCGCGACCTCGCTGCTGGGATCACGATGAAGAAGGTCGACCACCCTGCAGCCCAATTTTCACAGCGCGTGTATCGCTCCTGTCATCTACCTTAGCCTTGTGCTGCAAACCGTTGCTGAAAATGCCAAGTTGCCGGAAGGCACAACGGAATTGCTCGGCAAGTTGAAGAACTTCATTGCCGAGGAGACGATGGCATACACGTGGGGGTGGCATCCGCAAGGTAGCGGCGTTCGCTTAGAATTTAACGAGAATGGATCCGTCTGGCATCTTGGCATGCATGGCAAATGGGCGGTCGTCGCCGAGCGACGTGTCATGATTAGCCCTGCAGATGGCCACCCGAAAGTGCTGATGGAGTTCGATGAAGATTTGAGCAAGTGGAGCGAGGTCGATGGGGATCTCGGTGGGATTCGACGCGAGGGGCGCACACAGAAGAAGTAGCGACGATCAAGATCCGTCAGACTACGGCGCTCGTCTTATCTCTGCCTCACCTTCAATTCCTCCAAGCGCCGTGCGCAATTATTCACCAGTGTATTGAGAGATGCTCTGGTCTCCACGACGACGCCGACCTGCCAGCCCAACAAGAATTCCCCGAAGTTTTCCATGACTGCGCACTGCGGCCACCAAGGCAAATCTAGCCGGATCCCACCGCATCTCGCCTCAGCATTGACGCTGCGGGTCTGGGTCTGAATTATCCTAGCAAAAGGAAGGCTACAATTTTCCAGTCGATCACAGAATCCTCGCAGTCCAATTTTCTAGCCAGACGCCTTTTCTGGCAGCTCAAAATTATTCTTCCTGCCGCTGAACTCCCTCCATCCTCTGCTCCGTCTGCCCCGTTTTCCCGACCCAATTTTCGGCTTGTAGAGCCCCCCAATTCCCGGTCAAATTGGGATAGTGAACGGGAATTGCGCCTTCTTCCCCCTGCACCCCTCTAACCCCGCCCGGCAGGCGCCGAGGGACAGCGGGGTCAGACGTGCAATTTTCTAGCAATCGCGTCTGACGTAGAAATGTTATTGATAGGAACTATGAACCGCCGATACCTAACCATTACTCTGTGGCTCTTTGCTACAACTGCCAACGCAGACCAAGTCCAACTGCGCGTTGGCCACGCCCACAAGCCGGCCGAGGCCAAACAGGAACTCGCACGGACTAAAGACTCGATCCCTGACCTCGATAGCTGGAAGATGCGCCGTGCGAAAATCCGCGCTGGAATTCTTGCTGGGGTTGGTTTGAGCAAGTTGCCGGAGCGCACGCAGCTCAATCCGCGCTATTTGAAGAAGCGCACGCACCCGGGCTACACGGCGGAGAACGTCGCAATCGAGAGCTCACCGGGATTTTTTGTGACGGGCACTTTGTATCGACCTACGGATTTCAACGGTTCGCTAGCTGGCATCCTTTGCCCGCATGGTCATGGTGGGCGTTTCAATGAGGCGCGGCAGTCGCGCTGCGCGGTTCTGGCGAAGATGGGGGCGGCGGTTTTTCAGTATGACATGATCGGCTATGGCGATTCCAAGGAGGTCGGCTGGGATCACCGCAAGACGCCGGAGATCTTGCGGCTGCAGACTTGGAACAGCATGCGCGCGCTGGATTTTTTGCTGACGCTACCGGGAGTCGACGCCGGGCGAATCGGCATGACCGGATGTTCTGGCGGTGGCACGCAGACCTTTGTGCTGGCGGCGGTGGATGAGCGGGTGGCGGTCTCGGTGCCGGTCTGCCAGGTGTCGGCACATTTTTTTGGCGGTTGTGTTTGCGAGAGTGGGATGCCGATCCACTGGGGGCCGGATCACAAGACGAACAATGTTGAGATCGCCGCGTTAGCAGCGCCGCGTCCACAGCTTCTCATCTCCAATGGCAGCGACTGGACTGCGAACACGCCGGAGGTCGAGTTTCCATTTGTGCAGCATGTTTACGGGCTCTACGACAAAACCGGTTTCGTCAAGAACGCGCACTTTGCTAAGGAGAAGCACGATTACGGAGTCTCGAAGCGCATGGCGGCGTATCCGTTCTTGGCTGAGCATCTCAAGCTCGATCTGGGGCGGGTGAAAGATGCTGAGGGGAAGATCGACGAGTCGTTTGTAGTGGTTGAGACACAGCAGCAGATGATGGTGTTTGACGGGAAGTATCCGGAGAATGCTGTGAAGCCGAATACGCGGCTGCCTTAGATTGATTTTGATCAGCGTGGATTCACTGCCATTCGTCGCTGGGCTCTGTTCGGCATGATGCTTCATATAGATGGCATCGCCTTGCCACCGCCCGCGGATTTAGGAAACCGTAGCCGCTCTAGCTAGCCTTTTCGCTCGCCAACAGCTCCTTGAGTTTGGCCTTCACCGGCGCGCTACTCCCGACGCTCTTCGCTAGCACTTTCCCCTCGAAGTCGACCAGGTAGTAGGTCGGCCACGCACGCGGCCTGAGCTTCTTGAGAGGGCTGATGGCCATGTGATCTTTTTGGGAAAGCACTGGCCATGGCATCTTTGTGGCGGAAGCCCATTTCGCGAGCGCCGGATCTGTTTCACCAGCCATGAGGACCAGTTCGACCTTGCTGTTGTCCGCGATTTCTTCGTTGTAGTACCTCACCAACTGTGGGGCTGATCTCTTGCAGCTGCCTCACCATGAGGCGCTGTATGCTAGAAAATAGTATTCGGGTATTACCTCATCGAGTGGCGCGCTCGCCAGCTGATCCCCTGCGACCTTCTTGAGCTTGTCGGCGATGCCTTTGGGCACTGCCCCAGAACGAAATTTGCTCGATCCCTCGATTGCTA
>JBLHKE010000314.1:0-8606 GCA_047619485.1 Verrucomicrobiales bacterium
CCAGCCCGTCAAAATCCCCAAAGATTTCTTCCCCCTAGCTGAGCTAGTCGCCTGCCACCGCAACCCAAACCGCTGGGGCATCCTCTACCGCGTTGCCTACCGCCTAACCCACGGCGGCGAGCGCCACCTCCTGCAACTCCGCACCGACGACGACACCAGGCACCTCGAAGACTGGGCATCCGCCATCCGCCGCGACCGGCATAAGATGAAGGCCTTCGTCCGCTTCCGCAAAGTCGGCGAAGCCGACAATCGTGAACAATTCGTCGCTTGGTTCGAGCCAGAAAACAACATCGTCGAACTCACCGCCCCATTCTTCGCCAAACGCTTCGCAGGTATGGACTGGTCGATTCTAACACCCTACCAATGCGCCCACTGGGACGGCGACAAACTCCACTTCACCCCCGGAGTTACCAGTCGGGAAGCCCCCGGTGACGACCAGCTAGAAGACTATTGGCGCAGCTACTACGCCAGCATCTTCAATCCCGCCCGCCTCAAGCTCAAGGCCATGCAGAGCGAGATGCCGGTCAAATACTGGCGCAACCTGCCCGAGGCACCACTCATCGCCGAACTCACCGCCAGCGCCTCCACCCGCGCCATCCGTATGGTCGACGCCGAAGACAGCAGCCGCGCCCACGTCTCAAAACGCATCCCAAAAGGCGTCCCTGACCGCGAGCCAGCGCCTCCCGCCACCGCACCCACAGAAATTCTCGACAACGCCGCAATCCTATCACTCCCAGAAATCGCTACAGCAGCCAGCCACTGCACCGCCTGCGACCTCTGCGAACGCGCCACCCAGACCGTCTTCGGCAGCGGCCCCGAGAACGCCGACATCATGATCATCGGTGAACAACCTGGCGACCAAGAAGACATCACCGGCCAGCCATTCACCGGCCCCGCCGGAAAACTGCTCGACCAAGCCCTAGAAGAAATCGGACTTGAACGTAATGCCATCTACCTCACCAACACCGTCAAACACTTCAAATGGAAGCGGCAAGGTAGACTCCGCCTCCATCAAAACCCATCCGCCAGCGAAGTCGAAAAATGCAAACCCTGGGTGCTGGCAGAGATCCTAAAAGTCTGTCCAAAAACGATCATTCTGCTTGGATCCACCGCAGCGAAAGCCCTGATCAGACCCGACTTCGCCATCACCAGAGATCGGGGAATAACCCCAGCTCCAAATCTAGCAGAAAGAGTCATCGCGACCTTCCACCCGTCCTACCTCCTGCGTTCCAAGAACGCGCAGGACTACCAGAGGTGGATCGAAGACCTCCGCCTGGCAACAAATACAAGCGACTGATCAGTAAGGAAGGTTTTCACCTGCCAACAGCCGACACCGGGGAGTTGATCACGATGCTCGACCAGGGGAAGATCGATCTAGCTCTCGGCACAAATGCAGGAACCGACGACCCGAGTGCCCACTTACGATTCCTCGCACCCGCATCGCAGAACTCGCAAAAATTGTGGTCTGGGAGGAATCTATAGCGCGCAAAAGAAGCCCTGCCCTACCTGAAAAAGAGAATCGCAACCCTGCTCGGCTGACGTATAGTCTACCGTCGCACTGACAGCTCAACATCAACTCGTTAAGCAAGCCGCCGGCAACCAGGCATTTTTATCCCGCCTCACGCCCGCCGATGGAGGAAGTGTTGCGTACATCGATCAAGCGACACCTGCCGCGCACCCATTCCTCACCGCGGTCGCGCTCGCCTCGATCAAGTCCCGCACCTGGATCCTCTGCGATGACCTGCGTTCGCAGGAACGCGTTCACGCCGACCTCGCCATCTGGCACCCGCACCCGGCGATCTTTTTTCCCGAGATGGAGCACTCCGGCATCAGCGACGCCCTCCCCGACCAGGACCTGGTAGCCGAACGCCTCGCCGCCCTCCAACAACTCGGCGAGAGAAAAGGCGCTAACAAACAAGTCATCGTCATCAATGAGAAAAGCCTCGGCGAAGACGTCCCGACCCTAGCATCCCTCAAAAAACGCCAACTCGATCTCAAGGTCGGCCAACAGCTAGATCTCGAGAAACTTGCCAAACAGCTCGCGGACGCTGGCTACGATCAGGTCGCGATGGTTTCGGAGCGGGGAGATTTCGCCGTCCGTGGCGGCATCATCGACATTTTCTCCCTCCACAGCTACGCCCCGGTGCGATTGGAGTTCTTCGACGACGAGCTAGAATCCATCCGCGAGTTCGAGCTCAATTCCCAGGCCTCCACCCAACGCATCGAGCAATGCAAAGTCATGTTCGGCACGCAAAAGGTCACCCACTGCAAGCTGCGCGACTACATCGGGAAAAACGACACCCTCATCGCCGTTGAGAATGAGCCGGATGAAAACCCCGAACTGCGCGATCCTCAACCGCAGCTGGTCATCACCACGGCCCCCGCCCCCGGTTCAGCCAGCGACGACCAGTCCACCGCCGCCTACGAAAGCCCGCTGGGCGACTTCGAAGCCGGTGATTTCGTACTGCAGGAAGCCAAACGCAAAACCTTCACCGACCAGATCAAAGTCTGGGCAAAGGAAGGCTGGAGCGTGGCCATGTTCTTCAACAACGAGGGCGAGATCGAACGCTTCCACGAGCTGATCGATGCAAATACCCTCCCCCGGAAGCTGCTCCAGACGCTCATCGGCGATATCAATCACGGTTTCTCCATCCCCTCGGCAAAGATCGCCGTCATCTCTGACGCCGAACTCTTCGGACGCTACCAGCACGCCCGCGCGCGCCGCCTTTTCAATCGCGAAAGGAACGCCACCACCCGCCGCGCCCAGGCCGATTTCCGCGAGTTGACCGACGGCGACCTCGTCGTCCACTTGGACTATGGCATCGCTAGGTTCCAAGGTCTCATCGAAATGGGCGACGACACCACCGGCACCGAGGAAGAGGTGCTAGTGTTAGAATACGCCGACGAGGCGCGCCTCTATGTCCCGCTCGAACAGGCACACCTCGTCTCCCGCTACGTCGGCGCCGGAAAGAACACACCTCCACTCAACAAACTCGGCGGCACGCGTTGGAAGAAGACCAAAGCATCTGCGCAGAAGGCGATCCTCGACTACGCCGCCCAGCTCCTCACCGTCCAGGCTGAGCGCGACACCGAGAAGTCCTACTCGCACCCGCCCGACACCAAGTGGCAGCTCGAGTTCGAGAACGCCTTCATCTACACCGAGACCGCCGACCAACTGACCGCGATCGAGGACTCCAAACACGACATGGAGCAGGCGCAGCCGATGGATCGCCTCATCTGCGGCGACGTCGGCTTTGGCAAAACTGAAGTCGCCATCCGCACCGCCTTCAAAGCCGTGATGGGCGGTCGCCAGGTCGCCATCCTCGCCCCCACCACCGTCCTCGCCCAGCAGCACTACAACAACCTGCGGGAGCGCATGTCCGACTACCCGGTCACACTCGATCTACTATCGCGCTACCGCACTCCGAAGCAGCAGCGCGAGACCGTCAAAAAACTTGCCAGCGGTGAAGTTGACATCGTCATCGGCACCCACCGCCTCATCTCGAAAGACATCAAATTCAAAGAGTTAGGCCTAGTAGTCATCGACGAAGAACAGCGCTTCGGGGTGAAGCACAAGGAGCGCTTCAAGCAGATGTTTCGCCTCGTCGATGTCCTGACATTGTCAGCCACACCGATCCCGCGCACGCTCTATCTCTCGCTCATGGGCGCACGTGACATGACGACTATCGAGACGCCTCCACCCAACCGCTACCCGGTCGAGACCACCATCTGCGCCTATGATGAGGGGGTCATCAAAAAATCCCTGAAGCGAGAACTCGAGCGCCGCGGCCAGGTATTCTTCCTCCACAACCGCGTCGGCACCATCGAGAAGACCAAGCAGATGGTCGAGTCCCTCGTCCCCGACGCCCGCGTCGGCATCGGCCACGGCCAGATGGAGGAGGGCGTCCTCGAGCAGGTGATGAAACAATTCATCGACGGCCAAACTGACATCCTCATCTGCACCACCATCATCGAGAGTGGCGTCGACATCCCCAACGCCAACACCATCATCATCGACCGCGCCGACCGCTTCGGCCTCGCCGACCTCTACCAGCTGCGCGGACGCGTCGGCCGTGCCGGCCACAAGGCCTACGCCATTCTCATGCTGCCGCCCGACCTCCTCACCACCGGCGACGCGAAGAAACGCATCAACGCCATCCGCCAATACTCGTCACTAGGCGCCGGTTTCAAAATCGCCATGCGCGACCTCGAGATCCGCGGCGCGGGAAACCTCCTCGGCACCCAGCAGAGCGGGCACATCCTTGCCATCGGCTTCGACATGTACTGCAAGCTGTTGAAAAACTCGATCGCAACCCTGAGCGGCAAACCCGGCGCCGACCGGATCGACGTCGCCCTGCGCGTCGACTTCCTCTGCACCAGCGAGGCCGAGTTCCTCCAATCGGGTGACAAGCTACCCGCCTTCATCCCAGCCAACTTCCTCCCCGAGGCGACCATGCGCATCAATGCTTACAAGATGATCGCTGAGCTCGACAACATGAAGGAGTTCAAGTCCCTCATCAAAAACTGGCACGACCGATTCGGCAGAAGCTTTCCTAAACCGGTCGACAACCTGTTGCGCTGCACCGAGTTGAAACTCGCCGCAGCTAATAACAAGATCTCTTCAGTCGAAATCCTCGATCGCAAACTGATGCTCACCCGAAACGGTGACTACGTCCTCATCAGCGGCAAATTCCCGCGCCTCGCCGGCAAGAACCAAGAGCAGATGCTACTCAACGCGGTAGAGATGGTGCGGAAGTTCTGACCCGAAATTTGCGTGGGCCGGAGCTGGAGAGGCTGTCAGCTAGTACGGAGATGAAGGTAGTCGAACTTGCCAGAGTTTGAACAAACGTTTGTGGTCGTCGCGATGGACTTGGGAATGCCCCAATTTCTGGCGAAATCAGCTACAGCTTGGTACCACAGCTGAGCCCGCATGTCCGCAAGTCGCATATAATAAACAACTTAAGATACAATCTTTCGACAAAAACCCTCTCATCGAGAGCCCTGCCAAATTTAAAAGCGATAAAAACCAATCGCAGAAGCAAATTCGAGTTCAGCTCGATCTCTAACCAAAGCTAGACAGTTGACCGATCTTAACCAAGATTGAACTTTCAAGCCAACCAGCTGTCCAAATCCATCCATGAGAATCCCTGCCCTCATCACTTCCCTCGTCGTCCTCCTCTCGGCCACTTTTGTCTCCGCCAAGCCAGTTCCGATCAATGGCTTCGCCGCCAAGGTTAATGGCAAGGTCATCACCAAGTACGAACTCACCGAGTCCATCAAGATTCGCAAGATGATGATCTCCCGCATCCCGGATCCGAGCGAGCGCGCCAAGAAACTCAAAACGGTTCGACCTGACATGCTCGAGATGCTCATCGAACGCGAACTCGCCCTGAGCGAGTTCGACAAACGGGGCGGCCAGGTCAAGCCGGAGATGGTCGACGACAACATCAATAAGATCATCCGCGAACAATTTGACGGCGACCGCGCCACGTTCGTCGACGAACTCAAGAAGCAGGGCATGACGAACGAGAAATTCCGCAAGGAACAGGAGAAAGCAATAGCCATCAACTACATGCGCAACTCCGCCATCAGCGAGATCCCGGTGGTCACCCCAACGGAGATCAAGAAATACTACGACAACAACCCCCTGCGGTTCCGCGCCGAGGGATTTATCCGCCTGCGCACCATGACCATCTCCCGGAACGGTGACGATGGCGACGTCGATGGTCAGACAAAATTGGTCGCGGAGATTCACAAGAAACTCATAAACGGCGCCGACTTCGCCACGCTGGCGAAGACCTATTCCATCGACAGTGCGGCACCGAACGGTGGCGACCGCGGAACGATCGGCCGCGATACCGAAGAGCTGCGCAAGGATCTAGTCGATCTTGCCTTTGCCCAACCGACAGGAAAGGTCAGCAAAATTTTCCCCGACAAAGCGTTCTACTACATTCTGAAAGTGGAGAGCCGTAAGCCGGGCAAGCGTGCGCCACTCACTGACACGAAAGTGCGTGAAGCGATCACAGCGGAGCTAAAGCGAGACAAGCGCGAAGCGTCTCAGGATCGCTGGGTGGAACGGCTTAAAAAGACCGCCATCATCAAACGTTACTGAGAATTAAGAGCCTTTCGGACTTACTCGATCCGGCAAGAATCATTTTATAATTCGCCCAGATCGGGCCGCTGAATCGTCATTGAATCCACTCAAATCCTCCCCAGCAAGCGGATCTGGAGCGGAATTTTAAAACGTTTTGCTCGAATCCCCTAAGCCCGACAGGTCTTAACCGGGAGGCCAAGACAAAGGCCGACCCGCGAGCAGGTGGACGTGCAAATGCGGCACGGTTTCACCGCCGTTCCTGCCATGGTTGATCGTCAGGCGAAAGCCTTCCTCGGTCGAATTCACCCCTAGTTGTTCGGCAACTTTCCCTGCTGCTAGCAGCAATTGCCCCAGAGTTTCGCGATCCGAATCTTGCGCCTCGCCGATACGCGGAATCACTTTCTTGGGCACGATCAGCACGTGCTCAGGCGCCTGTGGCGAGATATCGCGGAAGGCGAAAACCAGATCATCCTGGTAGACCACCTCCGCTGGAATTTCACCTGCGATGATCTTCTCGAAAAGGGTGCGCCCGTCAGCTTGTTCTTCGCTCATAGCGGGATCCTAGACCGGATCAACGACCGAATCCACCACCACCCCAACCGCCTCGGCGGTTCTGGCGTTGCTCTTGGCTTTTGTCGTATTTCACAGCCTGCTCCGCATCGAGGACTGAGCGGATCGCCTCGTCCTTCGCCTGATCCTCACCGACATTGACCGAAGCGTCAGCCCCCTCGATCGCCATCGACCCGTCGTACTCAGAATTCGTCTGGACGAGGATCCCAAACACCTGGTCTTCCTGAGTCTCGGTCAGATTGAGATCGCGGTCCAGCCGGCTCAGTTCCCGATCGGAGTCGCGCTGTACCCGCTCGGTCTTCTCGACTAGCTGCTCACGCTCGTAGTCTGCCCACTGATCGTCCGTCAGCTCCTCTTTGATGATCACGTTCATCTCCGACTCCTGCTGTTTGCGCATGTCGCGCTGTTTCATCATCGCCTCCTGCATCGACATCTCGCCAGATTCCATATCGGCATCGAAGGCGGCGAACTCGGTGTTCATCTTTTCCGTCAGCCGAGACTTGAGCCTGTCGGCCTGCGCGTCATTGAGATTGAGCTTGGAAACGTAGCCGTCGACGGTCGATTCCATCCCCTGCACCATCCCCTGGCGCATCGAGGAACCAATCGTCTTCATAACGCTCTTACCCTCTGCGGATTGAGCCAGTTTCGCGATCGCCGCCATGATAGCTTGCGGTCCTTCCTGAGGCACCTCCTCTTCTTCCGTATCCAACTCAGACACCGTCTCCACCTTTTCGGCAATCGCACTCGGCAAGGTCGACGTCAGTTTCGACTCAAATGGTGTTTTGACTGCCTTACTCGATTTGAGTTTCTCGATCTGCGCCTCGGCTGCCGCGAGCTTGGCCTCCATGTCGGCGTCGTCGCCATTGCTAAATGCGCCGATTCCGGCAATTAGGGCCGCTCCGAGAGCGAAAGCGAGAACGGTGAGAATAATTTGAGATGGTTTCATAGATAAAGGGCGTAATTAGATTTTTAGCACAAAAACAAGCGTCGGGCACCGCCCGGTCGCCACTTGTCGCCGGATACGCCCTCGCGACCGAAAAGGTTACTGCACCACCAACGAAACCCAGTATAGAAAACCCACCACCGCTGCCGCAGAAAACAGGAAAATGTAGAAATTTTTGCGCCGCTCGCGCTTGATCGCGACGAGGTGCCGGCGCCCGAGCCGATCGTGGAGTTCCTCGGCACCATCAATGTCCTCCTCCGCCTCCAAGCCCAGCGCCGGTGACACCACCCCTTCCTCCTCTAGTGGAGGCAAGGTCACCCGCATCTCCTGCTTGCGCTCCTCGGCGATCTGCGGTGCCTCATCAATGAAGCCCTGGAGGTCACGGATCTGCCTCTGCACGCGAGAGGCCTCATCGGTAACCTCATCGTATTCCTCATCCGGCGTCGGCTCGAGTTTCTCCGCCCGTGCCTTTCGATTCATGCTCCTTAAAAGATTTATCATCACCTAAAAAATCATCAGCACTAACACCAGTGCAAAAATGCCAAAGACAAGTAATGGCAGCGTGAAGGCGAACCCGCTTTTCAGCCAATACATGAAATCACGCACTTCAGCCCCGGCGGCAGGAACGTTCGCAGCAACCAGCTTCCGATCGGCCTCACCCGACGCGCCATCGCCGGACTCCAAATCTTGCTCCGCAGCCATCTCGATCGGCAATGGTGCGACTGGCACCTCTGGCTTGACCACTTCAGAGGTCACCCCCACACGCGCCATCTCGGTCGTGTATTCCTCGCGGGCATCCTGGATCGCGGCGAGCGCGCGCGACAGTTCGCTACGCATCTCCTCCCGCACCCAATCTTCCGGGTTGATTCGATCGAGAATTTCCAGATGCCGCTCGAAGGCGACGTGCGCATGCCCCAACTGCTCGAGCCGTTTCTTAGACTCGAACATCTCGCGCTCCAGCATCGTGGTCGCCTTCGTCAGGCGGTCAGTCGCCTCAGC
>JBLHKE010000315.1:0-8584 GCA_047619485.1 Verrucomicrobiales bacterium
GGCCAGCTGCAGGGAGCGGTTGGGCGAATCGCCCGAAAACGATGAGTGATCCGGCCCCGGAAGGTGGTAAGCCACGATGCCCCCGATCTCACCCGGGCGACCGTTGCCAGACGCGTCCGCCAGCACGTCACCTTCGAATTCTTCACATCGCCAGTAAGCGAGTGGCTTCTCCGCCAAGACAGCTTCGGCGTAGGCGCCGTGGTGGAGCGCAGGTTCCCGGCGGGGTTTGCCGGAAAGGGTTTCCAGTGAAGCGAGCAGGGCATCCACAATTTTCGGTTCCGCCCCGACTTCCAGCCCCGCGGTGCGGGCTGGCCAGGTGGTGTACCCGCCGAGGGCATGCTGCGCCGGAGGTGGGATGTATCCGGCCGCTCCATTGGCCAGCTCGATATTGAAGGTGGAGGGAAATGGGCTCCGTGCCTTGAGCTTCAAGCCGGTGATCGAATAGACCTCATTCGGGATTGCGGTGAAGGCGAGGTCGCCGACGCGCACCGCCTGTAGCACCAGCTTCTCAGTTGGATTCTCGTGGATGAACCGTGCCTGCTCCGCGTAAACTTCCGGGCGATTTTTTGGCCTGCGCCCTTTCATGGGGACGAGTAGCTTGTCAGCCCAGGCGAGGCGCTCCGCATCGGGCAAGCGGCGTGACAATGTTAGCGTCTGTTGGTGCATGTCCAAAGGCGGGCTCTCATGGTAGTGGATTTTCTCCAGTGCCTGCTCCGCGATCTGAACCAGCCCATCCGTGTAACGGGATGCGTCGGCTCCTCGGTTGGCTTTGCTGTAGTCCATCCAGTGGAGGTCACCACTGGTGCCCTGTGACATGGCACAGACCGGTGCGTGTTCGCCCTTCCCCAAGCTCTGCGCGAGGCGGTCGGAGAAGAGGCCAAAATAATCCGCTGCGCCGCATCCTCCGTAGTAGTGCATCGAGAAGTTGGCGAGCACTGCGAGTGGTTTGCCTTCCAAGGTTTGGATTGATAGCACCGAGAGCTCGTCGTCCACCGGGCCGGAGGGACCGACGTAAGATGGGTTCAGGTATCCAGGGTGCATCATGGCGCGGACGGTGGTTTTCCCAAAGGGATCCGCCTGCATCCGGTCCGGCCTAGTAATCCAGCGGCGGCAATTGGTGAAACCTGGAGCCCGCACCTGGGCCGAGCCGATGCGCGCGGGCTCGAGCTTTGCGTAGGCGCGACCGATGCCCTCGGCGATCTTCGCGGGAAGGAATTCGGTGTAAGCGGGGTCGGCCATCGTCCCGAGGCAGAAGTTCATCGTGCTCGGTGCGCTATGGGTGTGGTTCGCAGCGATGAGGATACGCTCGGGTGGGATGCCGGTGGCTTTCGACGCCAGCGCCTTGGCGCGATCACACACGTCCCGCGGAACCATGCAGCTGTCGATCACGGCGATCGCGATGCACATCTCACCGCGCTCGAGCACAAAGCACCGGGCATTCAGATCGCCCGGCTTCATCTTTCCGCGCCGGCTTTCGGTGAAGCCGCCGTTGATCAAGAGCGAGTCGAAAGGTGGGGTGATGTCTTGGACGTAAGCGCCGGCTCTAAACGGTGGGTCTGCAGTCGGATGATCTGCAGAAAGCGCGAGCGATAGAGCCAGTAAGGCGAATAGTGCCAGGCTGCACAGGGTGGGTAAGAACCGGGAGGAAATCATTGGATGTTCGTAGTTCATGGTTGTTCTCTCGGCGCCACCTCGAAGTGATGCAGCACGTTCTTTACCAACTTGCTTAAAGACTCGTCGTGATACAAACCCCACGCGGTCGCGATCGAGCCGGTATGGAACACCCGGCCACCTTCGGGGCGTTGCCAGTAGATGATCTCCGCGATGGTCTGCTCATCGCCAGACCGCGCCTTGTGAGCCTCGGCGTTGAAGTCGAGGACGTTTCGCTTGTCGAGGCTGCGCGCCAAGGTGGTGATCCCCCCGGGCTCGACCAGCCCTTTCAGCGCCGGGTTCTCGGTCGCTCTCAACAAGGTCGAGAGCCGCACATCGTACTCGTGGCCGACCGCGCCCATCGCCTTGGTGGCGAAACCAAATGCCTCTCCCTTTTTAAGCTCGACCTTGTGCGGCTCGTTAAACAGGAAGTGATCCGGCAGATCGATCTGGTAGGGTTTGAAGTTCCCACCGCTCCATCCGATGCAAGTCAGACCGACTAGCTTCCACGCCGGGTAACCGCAGAAGCGCATCAGGCTGCCTCGCTTGAAATCGTGGCTGTGGTAGAGCTCGCCAACCTTGGCGCGCGCCCGACCGCCGATACTCTTGCCGAACTTGCGGCACTCCATCACCTCGCCGGATTCGTCGAAACTCACCCGCCAAAACATGGTGTTGCCGGACATCACCACCGCGGCGCCACCAGCTTTCAGATAGTTGTCGAGCCCATCGTAGGCGCGCGCCGACCAGTATTCGCTATGCCCGTTCATGCAGACCGCCTTGTAGCCATTCAACACTTCAGGATTCCGATCCAGATCGTGGTCGGTGATGACGTCGTAGTCGTAGCCGTGCTTGTCCAACCACAGGTGTAGAAAGCGCTCGCCGCGCAACAGGTGGCTGTATCCTCCACCGATATAAGTCTTGTTTGGTCCGGCGGCTGGCCAGGGCACTTTCATACCAATCTTGTAAGTTGGCTGACCATTGTGGTGGTCGCTGTAACAGCTGTATTTGGGAGCGCGCGGGTGACTGTTGCCCAATCCTCCGGTGCCCATCTGAATCAGCCCGGGGCCGTGGTTGAGCGGGAACGGATTGGAGTTGTAGGCCAGCCAGGTATTGGACGAAACGAGAACGAGTAATGGCGCCTTGGGCCGCGATTCGGGGCGGCGCACGATAAAGGTGGTGTGGTAGCGCATCGGCTTGCCGTTCATCTGGAAATCGAATCGTCCCGCGTAAACCCCGGACTTGGCGTCGGCTGGGACGCGGAACCGGTGGTTGACCTCCCAGCGGGCGTTGTAGAGTTCGTCGGCGGCCAACCTTAAACCGTGTCCGCGTTGCGGATCTGTGTTCGGGTTGTATTCTGCATCATGTCGACCGATCGCCGTGGCGTCGAAGCTCGGGCCGCCGACCATCCAGGTTCCGCGGTTGATGATCTGCCCGTCGCGTCCGTCCGATCCCGCATCGGCGACCTTCGTGCCACGTTCCTCGTCGAACGGCCAGCACCCGAGCACGGAATTTCCTTGTGGTGCCGTCAGACCACGATCAGCGAAGCGATTCTGGACCTGCTCCCGATCGAGCGCCCGCCCGTGCATGGCGCACATCGCGATGTCGCCGTTGTAAAAACTCGCGGCCACCCCGTCGCTTGCGTAGGCGCCGATTCGGATCGCGGTGCGTCCGGGCCGCACCACACCGGCAAACGGGAACTCGGCCGCCAGCTTGCCATCGATGTAGATTCGCTTGCTCTTCCCATCCCAGCTAGCAGCGATGTGATGCCAACGCTGGGCTTTGATCAGGCCTGGCTCGGTCTGGTGAAGCGAAGCCGGGTCGTGGGTGCCGCCGGTTCCAGTCATGAACACGATCCGGTCATCGTTTAGAAACAAGCCGATCCCGCAACGGTTGGGATAATCGTGCTGGGTGATCAAGCCCTGCCAGCCGGCCAGATTGAACGGGCGGATCCAGCCTTCCAAAGTGAGTTGGCTCAGCCGCCTTTCATCGGGCAGACCGTTGCTCACGTGCACGTAAGAACCCGGATGGATCGGCTGCGATTGCGGCTTCTCGACCTTGAACGTTTCTAGCACCGGGTCCTGATCCCGGTTTTCAGGATCTGCCCCTAGTTGCACCACATTCAAGTCGTAGGGGACGCGGCTGCTGACGCGGAATTCGATTTCCTCGCCCGCGGCGATACTCTTTTGTGCGTAGGCGTGCAGACCGGGCAAGTTCACCGGTAGATGGTCGGGGATCTCCTGCTGCTCGGATGGTTTGTCCGTGGCGGCAGTCGTCGCGCCGGGTAGCTTGGTCGATTTTAAATAGGCCACCAGATCGGCGATCTCCCCTGGCTTCAGCAGGCTGTCGAAAACTTCGGGCATCAGCGAGAGATTGGAATATTTGGCCGCTTTGATTTCCTTAATGGGGATCGGTAGTTCTACTCCTGGAGCTGGTGCGAGCACCATTTGATCGACGTTATCCCGAAGGATCAGGCCTCCTGTTTCTCCGTTCTTAGTCTGCATCGTTACCAGCTCGTAATAACGGGCAATCGACGAACTGGGATAGACGATGGCCTCTAGCAAATCCTGCTCACTGCGGATCGAGCCGATACCAGTTAGGTCGGGTCCAAATTTCACTCCCTGATCACCCATGACGTGGCAGGTGATGCACAGAGACTTGGTGGCATTATGGAACAGTTTCTCGCCGCGCGCGGGATCTCCTTTGGGCAACAAGGCCGTGAGTTCCTGTAGCCGGGTCGTCTGTCTGACCAGCTTTGCCGGATCCGCGTCTACGGCATCTGCCAGTCGGATTTCGGGCATGGCATGGGGCGTCGCGTTGCGCTGGTTCACCTCGTGCATGAGGCTAACTTGTTTTCCCAGCGGGTGGTCCTCGGGAAGGTTGTCGGTGTCGCCGATCTCATACAGCGCATAGATGATGGCGTGCCTCAAAAACGCATCCACGCCCTTCGAAGCCGCTTCCAGCAGCGGCTTGGATGCCCTGCGGTCACCGATTCTCCCCAGCGCCATGGCCGCCAGTCGACTCTGTTTGTCGTCATTGCCAGCGAGCAATTTGATCAGCGCTTCGAGCGCGTCGGGATCGCGCCACAGGCCGACGCTGTGGATGGCCGCCGCGCGGACTTCTGCACTCTCATCGTCTAGAAATTCCCGCACTGTCGTCCGCGACGCATCACCCGGGATGCGGTGCAGCGCCCAGAGTGCGGGGACGCGTGCCTTGGCCGAGCGGAGCTCCTCGAGGTTGCTCTCCTTCGCTACGGCTTCAATCGCCCGCGTCACCACTGCTGGTCGCCGATCGGACAACCAACTGATTTCGGGCTGATTCCAATCCAGATCAAGCCCGCGGGGGTCTTTGCTTACGGGCGAGTCCTCTTTTTGAATCCGATAGATGGCGCCGAGAATATGCGGCTTAGCGACCTTTGAGGTCGGACAACAGATCATGTACCAGCTGCCAGTATCCGCCACCAGCAGGCTACCGTCGGCATCTTCGATCACATCGGTTGGATGGAAATCGCTCTGATCGCTTTCGATAAAACTGCTAGTCGTCGCGCTGTAAGTCGACCCGTCACGGCTCAGCTGGTGCCTCGAGATGCGCCGCAGGTTGAAGTCGGAGCAGAACAGATCACCGCGCAGGCCGTGCGCATCGTTTTTGGGCATTACGATTCCCGAAGGGGCAGCTGGTCCCATCTGTGTCAGGATCGGCAGCAGGCCTCCTGTGGTCGGGTGCGGTGCCAGAACACGATCGTTCTTCTTGCCATACATCCCGCCGTAGATGGCATGTAGGATCCCGTCGCGTTTGCCGGGACCGGATAGATCAAAAAAGGTGCCGCTCAAAAATCGCTCTCCTGTTTCACTGAATGTTAGTCCGACTGGATTGTTCATCCCGCCGGTGATGACCACTTCCAGCTCGCTGCCGTCGGGTCTGGCACGATAGATATGAGCGGCGTTCGACTTGAACATCTCGCCATTGCCGAGCACGTGGCTCTGAGGTGCAAAAGCTCCTTTGCACCAGTAGAAAAACCCGTCGGTTCCGATATAGGGACCGTGCAGATCGTTGCCGCAACCTTCGATCGAGCCACCGTCAAACCAGGAGGTCCGCTCGTCCGCGACGTGGTCGCCATCGGTGTCGCGGAGTTTCCAAATGTGCGGCGGGGCTCCCACATAGACGGCGCCCTCATGGACGAGGATACCTTCCGGAAAGGGCAGGTGTTCGGCGAAGACGGTCGACTCGTCAAATACCCCATCGCCGTCGTGGTCGACCAATCTCAACACGCGGTGCTGCGGATCTTTGAGTTGCGCCGGCGCATTGTCAGTGTTCCCCGAGCTGTCGGTGACATAAAGCACGCCTTCGTCGTCGAAACACATGTGAATCGGTCTCTGCACTAGAGGCGGCGCGGCGACGCGCTTCAGGACATAGCCGTCAGGGATCGTGAACGTATGCGGCGCGATGGTGATTTTCTCAGCACCGAGTCCGTGCGGACAGAATGGAAATGCCTGCAGGGCTAGGCAGGTTAGTAGTAGAAAGAGGAAGGATCTCATGCCCAGATTCTCGCAGAGATCGATGAGGTAAACGAGATCATTGCAGAGTTTTGAAATCCGTTACTCCCGGGAAGCGAGGTCAATTCAGCCTCGGCAGAAGATCCATCGGCATGTTTTAGACGAAAGGTGACGGTTTGCTCCATGGTTTTCTGATAGTTGGGAATCGGTTCAATCGATCGGCGTTCGAACGTTTTTACTGGGCATTCAATCGCTGATCGTCCTTGAGGAGGCGTGCCCGAAGCTGCGTGTAAGGAACCGCCTGCACACTGGAGTTCTGTTCCATCGCCATGCAAGCCGCCGTCGCGGCGCTCTGCCCGAGTATCATGAACACCGGTTCCATGCGGATTGAACCGAAGGCGATATGGGTCGCGGACAGTGACCAGGGCACCAGTAGGTTCTCGCATTCGCTCGCTGGAGGCACGATTGCCCGATAGGAAATGCCATAGGCTTTGCCGCGTAGGTAGGATTGGATGTCGCCCTCGTTTTTGACCATGCCCTTGTGGACGAAGCGCTGCACGTTGTGGGAATCCAGAGTGTAGGCACCCATGCCGACCGGATCGTCTATAGGCAACGTGCGGCGGCAGTGGTTCTCGGTCATGACGAACTCAGACTTCATGCGTCGTGCTTCACGCACATAGAGGTTGTGCGGCCAGTTGCCGTTGTCGGTGAATTCGTCTTTCGCCAGCCCCCAGACACCGATGCTGTTGCGGATACTCTCCGGCACGCGCGGGTGATTCTGCAAGGTCCACACCAGACCAAGCTGCCAATCGCGATGCTTGGTTGCGAGCTTCTCGCGCCCGACATGATCGAGCGTTGCCCAGTTCCAATCGTCGCCGTAATTCCCGCCGATGAGGTCGCATGAGATCCCGCTGGCGTTGTTGGCATCGGTCTTGCGGTTGGGAACCAGGGTGGTCTTGAAAAACTTTCCCTTCTGCCCGACCTCGATCGCACGGAAGAGAATTTCGAAGTCGGCAGCATCGTAGTCTTCCGGCTTTGGAACCGGGATCCGGTTAGCTGGGACATCCGTCAGTACCATCCGGTAGCAGTAGGCCTGGAAGCGGTGATCGGCGTCGCCGCGTTCACCGCCCATGTCCGGATTGACGCCCGGCAGCAGCCCGCTTTTGGCATCCCCTTTGACCACAAATGGATCAATCCCATTAGGAAGCTGATTGCCGCGCTGCGGTCCGGTGTTGCCGTTGCCAGTCTCGTCATACTGCGAGTTCGCCTCACGCCCCATGACAAACGACACGCCGGCTGCCGCCATCAGGTCGCCCTCGTAGGAGGCGTCGATGAACATCTTGCCTTTGATCGTCGTCCCGTCCTCGAGGCGCATGGCGGTGATCCGCTTGCCCGACATGGAAGCGCCCCGATCGAGATCGATGCGACCGCCGATGATCTGCACCCCGGCTTCTTTGGCCATCGCGTCGAAAACCGCTTCGGCGACCTTCGGCTCGAAAGTCGAGGCCAGCTCGGTCTTCGGATTCAGCGCCGGGACGCCCTGGCCTTTGTTCGGGAAGGCGTCGCGATTTTCTTGCACCCAGGCAGCGTCCTTTTGGTAGTGCTGGTAGACGCGGTGATAAAACTCGCGCGACAGGCCGCCTAGGATGGCGGGGTTGCCGAGGTCGGTCCATCCCAATCCGCTGCTGGTCATGCCGCCGAGGTGCCCGTATTGGGACACGAGAATGACACTCTTCCCCATGCGGGCCGCTTGCACCGCTGCCGTCACACCACCGGAGGCATCGCCGTAGACAACCACGTCTGCCGCGTATTGCTTTGCCTCGGCATGGGCGGCCACATTGATCGCGCACATGATCATGAAAATGGCAGTAATTCGTTTAGGTAGGGTCATCATTAATCTAGTTATAGTTGCTGTTGTGGGGCGGGCGCTCAATCACTTGGGGTTGCCTTTCTCATCGAAGAAGCCGGTGATCGATTCGAAGGATTTGCTGTCTCCGACCTTGTTGACGATGACCTGACCAATTGATGTGAATCCCGTCTTCTTGCGATCCGCGGTGATCTCAATCGTGTCCCAGGGGCCTCTGTCTTTCTTCTGCTGCCAGAGCCTGCCTTTGCCGTTGATCAGATCGATCTCTTTGATGTTCAGCTCAAGTCTGTCCTCGCGCACCGTGACGACCATGTAGTTCGGTTTGGAGGTGCGGCCGATCAGCCCCCCATGGGCGACCTGCTGGATACCGTCCTTCTGCGTGCAGGTCACGGCATGCACTTCTCCGCATAGATACAGATCGACATCGTACTTCACCATGGTTTGCCAGAATGCCGACTCACGACCTTCGATCGTCAGCATTCCAGACGAGCTGAAGGTTCTAACCGGCCTCAAAATCGGCGTATGTCCCATGACGACGATGTGGTCTACCAGCGCCCGGTGTTTGCGGACGACCGCT